>NZ_JAVJNP010000060.1:0-29999 GCF_040217205.1 Coleofasciculus sp. A1-SPW-01
AAGGCTCTTTTAATTTCTTTGGTCTCTTTTGTCTGATTGATAAAATTAGCCAATTCATCTATAATGTTCATCTTTTGTCTTTTTACTAGGGATGTGTTATTACTATTATATCTGTTGCGACCTATTTAGGGCTGCTATATTGTCAGAAGCAGCAATTATATTGGATAGCGCTTCAGCCTTATAGCGATCGCTTTCTATGGTTGGTATAATCTCAAGTGCCTGCTCTAATTTTTTGATGGATTGTTGTTCTGTTTCCAGCATCGAACCTTGACTAAAAATGCTTTGAACTATACCGTTAATGACAGCATCAGATTCTGTATCCAAGTCTGTTTTTGCGGTTGTTTGGCTAGTAACAGTTTGTTCAGCTTCTCCAGACTGACTCGCTTCTGGTTTCACCACTCCATTCCCCGTAGATGGCGTGGGTTCCGAAGACATTGCAGTGGTACTCAGAACCCTGGGAGACATCAGAGAAGACAGAAGGGTTATCAAGACAGTCAGGCAAATGCTTTGATAGTTCATAAATCTTAACCAAAATGTTCTATAGGGATTTCCAGTTTGATGGGGTACATCGGTAAGGGCGCAAGCCTTGCGCCCCTAAGCTTGGGTTGACCTCATACACCTGGGAACCGCTCTATAATCTATATACTGCTGAAGGTGCAGGAGGTATGCAAAACAACAACCTAGTACGGAAATCTACCCCAAACTCAGGACACTGGGAAACGCGGCTAGACTCACGTTCAACGGGTTAAGCTGTCATGCATTTAAATTGGGAATGGGTAGCGAGCAAGATGCTCAATGCAGCGAGCAAGATGCTCAATGCAGCGAGCAAGATGCTCAATGCAGCGAGCAAGATGCTCAATGCAGCGAGCAAGATGCTCGCACTACGGCAAAAATTTCTCCATTATTGACATTATGGTTTAAATGCCGAACAGCTTAACACCCCCAAAGAGTGTCGCACTCCCACACAGGCTATCGGTATCTATTGCCTATTGCCCGTTTTAGCTATAACTTGCCAGATAATCCGCACAATTTTTAGCCAAACCAGAGAGAGGAAGAGAGTGGTACTCGCATAGGCGAAGAATAACCAGGGATAGAAAGAATTTTGATTCCCATTGTTGACCCCATGCCAGTACATTTGATCTAAAATATTGGAACCAAACAATGTGATATATAACCACGGTATCCACCGACTCAAGGATGTACCGAGATGGGCTAACTTAGCCTCCTGTTTAAGTCGCTGGGCTAATGTGTTCAACGTATTCCAGATTCCCCAAAGGCTATAAAATGGAATCGCAAAGCGAGCAACCGCTCCCCAAGGCGTGATCGGATAGTCAGGTTCGTGACTTCTAAGATACGCATGAACACGATGCAGCCAAACCAAACTCAGAAGAAAGATAATGGTATAAGTCCAATCACTGATTAATTCTAGAGGGTTCCAGAACCCGTCAATGAAAATTACCAGGCGGTGAATTAAATAGATGAGGATGCCTGTGGTATCGGCTACATCCAATAGGTCATAAATATAGTAAGATGTTGCCCAAACTACGGCGTAAATTACAAAGAAGCTATTGAAACAAATCTCTAACCCTATAACAGCGATTAAAACGCGACTTATCTGTTTGGGAATAGGGATTTTTGGGCGTTTATATTTTGATTTAGGGCTGGCTTTGCTGAGAGAATTGGCGATTTCAGGGGTTTGATACATCTGTGCCGTAACCACTGTCGTATCAGATAGGTTCACGTTTGGGGTTTCTAGTTTTCCATCAACGTGATTTTGATGGGTTGTTTTCTCGGTGTGTTCTATGTTTTGATCAAATTCCCCTGGACAAATTACTAACATTGAGTTAGATTCCTCTGGCGGAGAATGGTTGAGAATAGGTTGAGGTGACTCATCTAAATTCAACTCCTGACTCCAGGTGGGAAAATCGAGATGGGTTTGTTTGCCATAAATTGTTACCGTTTTGATAGAGTCTGGCTGCAACTTTTTCAACCCCTGATGTACAAACTTAACCATTGCAGGTTGAGACAGCACTTGGGAAGATTCCAGCATAATCCGTAGGCAATTCACTTTGATATTAGCTTTAACCGTGATGCCTTTTGGGGCAAGAGAACGGTTGAGTAGAAAAGCAATAGCTTGAGCATCTCCACCCTTGGCTCGTTCTATGTAATTGAGCTGATTCATTAGCGTTCTAATCGACGTAATAAGTTATCTCGATTTGTGATAGCTGCTTTGTAGTTAGGATAGAGTTGAATCGCTGTATTGTAAGCCGCTAATGCTTCTTGGTACTGTCCCTTTCGTTCAAGTAAACGTCCTCGATTATACCAAGCCACAGGAATGTTAGCGATTTGAATGGCTTTTTGATAAGATTTGAGTGCTTCATCATGCCGTTGCAAGCTTTCTAAGACCAGACCTCGATTATTCCATGCCCAACTATCGTAAGGGTCAATTTTTAGAGCTTGGTTGTATGACTCTAATGCTTCTTCATATTGTTGCAATTTACCTAGTAAAACTCCTCGAGTGTACCAAGCTGCACCTGAATTTGGCTCGTATTGAATAGCTTTATCACAGGACGCCTTTGCTTCCTCAAATTGTTGCATTTTTTCTAAAACCAAGGCTCGATTAAACCAAGCATTAGAGTAATCGGGTTTAAGTTTAACAGCTCTATTATAAGATTTAAGGGCTGCGTGATACCGTTTAAGCTCTACCAAGACAAGCCCTCGGTTAGACCACGCTTGCGGGAAATCAGGGTTTAATTGAACCGCTTTTTCACAAGCTACCAGCGCTTCATGATTTCGGTTTAACGTCAATAATGCTCCACATTTATCTTTCCATCCTTCAGCAAAATTACGATTGATTTTTAGTGCTTTTTTCGCCGCGACTAGCGCTTCCTCAAAACGCTCTACTCGTCTCAAGGTTAAACTAAGACCACTCCAGGACTTCACGTCATTTGGGTTAAGTTTTAACGCCTGGTCATAGGCTGCAAGTGCTTCAGGATAGTATTCCAGTTCGGATAGAATTTGACCTAAATTGTACCAGGCTTGATAATTCTGGGGATTAGCTTGTACGGCTTGTTTAGCTGCCGCGATTTCTGGTTCGTACTGGGGTGACTCCTCTGACGTTAGGCTTAACTGAGATTGAGTCATTTGAGGAGACTGAATTGTTGCCACTTTATCGATAATTTTGGGGGTGACATAACTGAGGCTGACTAAACTAATAGCCGTCAAAGTTATGAGTGCTGAAAGTTTGACTGGATTAAACGGGGTATAGAGTTTTCGGATTAAGTGGCTAAGTCTTCCCGGAGGATTTTTTTTAGGAGAGATAGGAATGACTAATTCAAATTCTTGATGCCAATCGGGAATATCATCGTTAACCTGTTTTCCATACACCTTGACTCGCTCAATGGATTTAACCTCTAAACGGATTAAGCCTTGATGAATCACCTTAGCTAAATTCAGGCTTGGCACTTGATTTGATGTCAGCATTACCTGCAAGCACCCTTTCTCTAAAGCCACTTTAGCGGTAATTCCTTTGGGCTTCAAAGAACGGTTAATTAATCTAGCGATCGCGTGGGGATTGCCTTGTTGGGCAATGTCTTTCAATCTGGGTTTGGCGTCGATTGGATTAGGTTGGTTTTTCGGTGTGAGATTTTTCATCAACAGAATGGATAGAACAACTCCTATAATCACCATTAAAAGGGCAAGAATAATACTCACAGGATGATTAATAAATACCAATGTAGTGTAAGTTCCATGAATAAGTGTCGCTGAACCCCAAGCCCCTGGGAGCCACATTATTTTATTATCGTGAGCATGAAATGTCTAGTAGTTGGGCTTGATCAGGATTGTTCTGTGAATGGAGTAAGGGTATTTTATGTAGGGGATTGTGTGGCGCGATCGCGCAGATTCAACACAACCCCTAATCCTAATTGCTGTAACGTTGACGCCGAAATTCAATCACGTTTTTCTTGACGGTAACATCATAACCCTCAAAAAAGTCTTGTCCCAGCAATCCAATGGTTTGAGCCGGAGGTGCAACCGATACCACCACATCCGTTTTTACCCGACTACTGATTTTCTGAGATTCCACTAAAGCCACAGGTAACGTAACGACTGAACCATCAGCAATTTTAACTTTATTGGTTCCCATCAAGGGTACGTCTAATTGCTTTGCCATCTCCTGAGTAATCAGCGTACTTGTCGCCCCCGTATCAAAAATCATGTCAAATTTTTGATTGCTGTTAAACGCGACTTCAATAACAGGTGTTTCATGATCCCGGCGCTTAATCGGGACAGAGAAAAAGGCGGGTGTCGTGTCAAGTTGACACGATTTAGCTGACTTTAATTTCGTTGTGGCTTTCACTCCCGGCTGACGACGAAATTCCACCACAGTCTCTTTAATAATCACATCGTAGCCTTTCAAGAAATCATGTCCTAACAATCCCATCTCCAATTCTGGCGGTGCGATCGCGACAGGCAGATCTCTGAGAACACGACCATCAATTTCTTTAGATTTAACCTGACTAACCGGGAGCAGAACCACGGAACCATCGGCAATTGTGGCTAAATCCATGCCAACAACGGGTAAGTTTAATGCGGTAGCTATTGACTCAGTAATCAGAGTTTTACTAGCACCCGTATCGAGCATCATGTTAAACCGATACTGATCATTGAATGTCACTTCAATGACGGGAATCCCTCCAATTCGGTGTTGAATTGGCGCAAAGAAAAAATGAGGATTGGTGTTACTTGAACAAGATTTAGACGGTGGGGGTGCGGCTTTGGCTTGGGTGACGGCGAGATACCCTTGATATTCTTTCAGCTTTGTTTGAGCCGCCCCATAGTCTGGGCTAGAGGCGGGTACAGCCTTTAATAATCGAATCGCTTCTTGCCAACGGCTTGTAGCTAATACCCAATCCTCGCGCACAAATGCTTGTTCCCCAATCACCGTGGCACCTGTGACTGTATCCAAGGCTTGTTGATAAAAATTAGGGGATTTTGCCGTCGCTGGGGATGGCGAGGGCTGAGGGGTTGAGGAGGTGTTCTCTGGTGCGGATTGAGATGGAGTATTGGCAGCTTCGCTAGTTGAAATAATCGGATTATGATTACTACAGGCAACTGTACCGAGTGCCAAGAGGCTGGATAAAATAACTAACGTACTCTGGCGGAGAGAAACTTGACTCATGATTGATGATCCTCAGTCTTCGCGTTCTAATCCTCTATACTTCTGAGGCATCAATTGCTATGCACAAGTTGAGCGGTTCGTCGTTAGGACTTTAACCTAATGTGGGCGAGTTTTCGGTATGTAAGGTGGGCATTGCCCACCCTACTAAGTTTTGTCAATCGTTCTTAAACTTACACAATGTAAATTTGTCTTAGCGGATCACACTTACAATTGTTCTGGGTCAATTCCTCTAGCTCGTAGTTTCTCCATCAACGCTTGATAGCGCTGTTGTTCTTGTTCCAGTTCAGCCATTGCTTCCTCGGCGCGTTGACGTTCTGCTTCTGCCCGTTGACGTTCCTGTTCTCTGAGATAATCGAGTTCAACTGGGGTAAGAAATCGTTGTCCATCGGGGCGATAAATAACCAGGGTATCAGGGGTGAGTTCAAACCGGATTCCTAATCGTGGACTGACCCATCCATTCATATCTTCAATGGGGTCTAACCATTCTCCAGATCGCAATAAGCCAGTTAATTCGATGTCATCTGGATCATAAATGTAATATTCCTCAACACCGTAACGTTGATAGAATAAGAGTTTTTCTGCCATCTTTTTGGCACGGTTCCCTGGCGATAGAATCTCAAAGACAACTTGGGGGGTAATATTATCTTCTCGCCATTGCTGATAGGAACCTCTGTCACCTTTCGGTCTACCGAAGACAACCATCACATCAGGGGCTTGGCACGTTTTCGGTTTTCCCTGAATGGGATACCAAAGTAAATCGCCAGCTACGAATACATCAGCATTAGCAGCAAATAATATTTCTATATTTTCCTTAACGGTAACAATCCAGCGAAATTGTTTTGTGTTGTCTGCCATCGGTTGACCATCGCTGTCGGGGTAGATAATATCGGTGGTTGAGTCAGTTTGCAATTGTTGGATCATATCACTGAGTACATTGAGTTGGGTTAATTTAGCAGGACTTACGCAGCTACACCATATATATATTGGTTAAGGTGCGTTACGCTACGCTAACACACCCTACATCTAGAGCCTTTGCGTAAGTCCTATTTAGGAAGGAAAAATCGTGTTAATTCATTTATTTTTATGCCATAACGTAGGGGCGCACCGACGTGCGCCCTACTGACGTGCGCCAAACAAACTATGCCCAAAGGCTTGCGCTCAGAAATGTCGCCAATTCTATGGCACTATTGTAGCTTTATTACTTTGAGCAAACAAACTTGAGTGAGGCTTCTTCCGGAGAACCTGAATTGGGTACACCTCCTCTGCCATCTTCTCCATAGTTATAATCTTCAAGCGTTTGTCCGTCGGCATCCAGAAACCGCTCAAAACGCACTTGATAAATCTGATTCTGGCAATCCACCGCAATATAGTATGTAGTGCTGTATACTTCTTGCCCAGGTACGACATTCATTCTGGGTTGTTCGTGGATAAGTCATATCGATAGCCGCTTAAGGGTTTCTACCTGTTTATACATCTGACGGGAAGATGCTATGCACTAATAGTAGAGGGCGACCCAATTCCATTGAGTAGACTGGTATTTTTCATTAATCTAAGCGGGTCGCCCCTACAGTTGGTTAATCGGCTCTTATTTAATATTGAAAAAACAAGATTAACCCGAACAAAACTGCTGGCGAGTTATCTCAAGAAAATCAGTCAACGCCATTGACGGATTCTCTACACTGTACGCCTGTTGCAACACATCTGCCCACATCTGACGAGTGGCAAAATACTCAGCTTTAGCATAAGCTATCGCCTCGGCTGACGCTCCTTCTTCTTGCAATTGTGCCTCTATGATCATCAACTCAGAGGAAATGCGATCGCGTGTCTGTCGATCCACCATCTGAAAGGCGAGTCGGTAAAGGGGAACAGAATCCTCGTTAAATAATACCCAATAGTAACGCTCTCCCGGTTGCAGCGCTTCCCCATCATACAAAAGCGTAGTCTCAGATGAACTCACGGGTTTACTCCACACTACATCCTGAGTAACATGATGCCACAGTTCAAATTTGCCAATCTGTTCTCCCTGTTTAACTTGCCACATAAATAATGGGCGATTACTCCAAACTAAGGGAATGGCTAAGGGATTATAGGCGGGAGAAATTGGACAAACTGGACCCCGACTTCCTCCCGTTCTTCCCCGCGCTGGGGGTTCAGGGGTATTGTCGGATGATGAGTCAGTTTGATATAACTCTGACCAGGGTAAGGGTTGACTTTGAGCTAGGGTTATCCTGGGTAGAAATAGCTGATATCCAACCAGGCAACTGGTTAATGTGATTGACAATAAACCTAGTTTGTCCTTTGTCATTCGTCATTTGTCCTTTGTTATTTATCAGTTCCCCATTCTGTCATTCTGAATAGAGTTGTTTCCCCTGCTGTCATTCTAAATGGAGCCATTTCCACTTCTGTCATTCTGAATGGAGCGAAGCGGAATGAAGAATCTCTCCCAAGGCTGATGCCTTTTCCTCTCTCTAGCTTGCACTCAACAACATGAGAGGCTTCGCTCCCGTTCATTGCCTGATAATTTAATAGGATTATATCATCTCCCCAAGAAGCGATCGCGTCCCATTCACCACGCTCCCGATGTCATTGGAGAATGAAGCGAAGCATAAGGAATAATCTCTCCAGATACCGACGCCTTTTTCTCACTCTAGCTGGACTTTAAGCTACACTATTTGCGGCTTATTGGTAGGATATAAATCCCCAAAGCCGCCCCAGGAATCAAACAAGGTAACAAGATAGCACTGGTAATATAAAGCTGTAAACTAATCCCGTGATAAACCTGTGCAGGTGGAATAGAAAAGTCAATGATGGGATGGAACCACATTTGACCAAATTGGTACGAAAATCCGGTAATTGACTGACGTTGCGATCGCGACGGTAGATGCTATGATAACTTCTGAGCAGAATACGCGCCTGCTGAATTTCGCGATCGGTTAGGTGATGAAAATCCCGATAGATGCGCGAGAGTTGATTGGGTGTCGTATCGTTTAAAATTGCCCAATCACTAATTAAATACACTCCTTGTTCCAGGAGAAAACGATTCAATTCCCGATGCTGTTTCAGTTCAATTTGTCGGGAAACAAAGCAGCGCAAGCAGAGTTGGGCTAGGGTGGAAAATTCGGGATAATCTGTTGATTCCTCACCGCGACTCCATTGGATTAATTGGCGCTGAATTGGTTTGTCTGGAACATTTCCCTCAGAGACGAATTGGGGAAATTGAGTTTGGCAGAACGTTTTCGCGGCTGGGATAACCTCTCGTGTACATCCAGCGATGGGATCTAAACGAATCAGCGTCCAGTATAGCGATGGCGCACTCATGATTTATTCGTCATTCGTCATTTGTCGAATATTTCTTGCACTTTATCAGGGCGGGTTTTGCAGCCAAGCTAGGGATAACAACCAATATTAGTCCCTAAACCCGCCCCTACTCTTCCCCATCTGACACACCGAGCAAAGTCGAGGTGTTCCCCATCTCCCTTATCCCTTTCTACTCAGCCGCCCCTGCTGCTTTCAGAATACCCACGACTTCCGGATACCCATTAAATTCAGCAATCATCATCGCTGTATAGCCCCCCCGATTTTTGAGGGTGACATCTGCACCTGCATCTAATAAACATTTCACGGCGGGAATATAACCCCGATGGGCTGCCCACATTAAGGCTGTCGCCCCAGCACTATCTCGCTGATTCACATCAACCCCGGCTGCTAATAATGAGCGTATCAGTTCACTATCCCCTTGGTCAGCCACCTTCATTAACAGGGTTTTCCCTTTTATATCGGTCATATTGGCATTTGCTCCCGCTTTGAGCAATACCGTTACCATTTCGGGATACCCCTGAGATAGGGCAAGGGTGAGTGGAGTTTCGCCTTGATTGCTGGCATTTACGTTAGCGCCATGTTGCACTAGCGCGATCGCAATCTCTGTGTGACCATGTAAAGCGGCTAGCATCAGTGGGGTGTCACCGAGCTTATTTTTCAGGTCTACGTTAGCATTACGCGGGAGTAACGCCTCCACAACCGCAGCATGACCTTCTACCGAGGCTAAATGTAAGGCTGTCTCCCCATCCGCATCCTGGAGATTAATCTCTGCCCCCGCCTCCAGTAATACCCACACAATGTCACAATGACCCCCGGCTGCTGCCGCCATTAGCGCCGTTCCCCCCCTGGGATTGGGGTGATTGACATCCGCACCCCCTGCGACTAAAGCTTGAACCACCAACCTATGCCCTTGATCCGCCGCTAACGTCAGCGCCGTTTCACCATCCTCATCTTGCAAATTGACATCAGCACCATGCGCCAACAATGACTGAATAATCGGTAAATAACCTAACTCCGCCGCCTGGATGAGTGCGGTTCTGCCATCAATGTTGCGAGTATTGGCATCAAACCCACCCTCCAGCAATCGGTTCACCATCTGAGTATGACCCTCACTCGCCGCCAGCAGCAATGCCTCTGAACTGAGTGTGCCATCTGCCCCAGCTTCGAGTAAGATGTTGACAATTTGAACATGACCACTTTCCGCCGCTAGCTTTAGGGCGTTATCGTTATCTTTATCTTGGATATTGACATCGGCACCTGCTTGTAGTAAGCGTTGCACCAACTGGAGATGACCTTTATGTGCCGCCACCATCAGCGCCGTGCTACTATCTTCATTCTTGGCGTTAACATCAGCACCTGCGGCAATTAGCGTTTCCACTGCATCCACCTGATTCGCGGCGACGGCTAGCATGAGTGCGGTTAAACTGTACCGTTTTCGCGGCAGGTTAACATTAGCACCTGTGGCAATGAGCGATCGCACGATTTCGGTATAACCCCGTTGAGCGGCGATCATCAATGCTGTTGTGCCATCGCGATCAGTCGCATCGATATTCACCCCCTGACTCAGTAGGGCTTGGATTTGGGTCAAGTTACCACTTTGGGCGGCTTTCAGCAGTAAGCCATCAGTGTTTTGGATCATCGCTGTTGTCTAATTGCAGGGGAAATCTACCTCTTGGGAGGGAAGCCAGTTTCGTTATCAGACTTTAGACGAAACCGCAGCTATGCTATGTTAACTTTTGTCACTATATTAAAATTGCTCCAAGAAGCTTATGAACTTCGACATCCCAGAACCGATTAAAGTTTACTCTCAATTCTTTCACCCTATAGTGATGTGGCTCTTGCTGGCAACTGCCATTTATGCCCTGTATCTGGGGATCAAAATTCAACAGACGAGAACGGCAGAAGGTGAACTCCGAAAAGAGCTAGTCAAGGGCAAATACAATATCAAACACCATCAAATTGGTTCAGCCCTGTTAGCCTTTATGGTGATTAGTACCGTTGGGGCAATGGCGGTGACTTATATCAACAACGGCAAGTTGTTTTTCGGTCCCCACTTGCTGGTTGGCTTAAGTATGACTGCCATCATTGCCACCTCAGCGTCTCTGACACCCTTCATGCAAAAAGGACATAATTGGGCACGTTATAGCCATATTGCCCTGAATGCAGGGCTTTTAGGACTGTTTGGCTGGCAAGCGGTGACGGGAATGCAGATTGTGCAGAAGATTATCAGCAAAATGTAATATCGCAAAAGGCAGAGGGCACAAGGGAAGGAACAAGGGAATGATAACTCTTGAAGCGGACATGATATGACCCCTCCCTAGCCCTCCCCTGCAAGGGGAGGGAAGCGGAATATATTTTTTATGATGAAACAAGGAGCCTTTGAGAATACCCTATTGCCTAACTCATGACCAATTCCTTCGATCACACAGAAGCCTGGTATCCCGTTCATTACCTTAAGGATTTAGATCAGTCTCAACCCACGCAATTCACGCTGCTGGGTCGAGATTTAGTGATCTGGTGGGACAAGGTTGCCGATCGCTGGCGTGTCTTTGACGATCAATGTCCCCATCGACTCGCACCTCTGTCACAAGGTAGGATTGCTGAAGATGGACTGCTGGAATGTCCCTATCATGGTTGGGCATTCACCGGAGCAGGAACGTGCGATCGCATTCCGCAACAAACCGAAGACAGTAGCGCCCAAACCTCTCAACGCGCCTGTGTTACAGCCTTACCCACGACTGAATGTCAAGGGCTATTATTTGTTTATCCCGGCAACCCAGAAAACGCGCCCAATGTCAAGGTTCCCATCGTCGAACCCTTAGATGATTCCCCGGAGGGATGGGTTTGTATCGACACGTTTCGGGACTTACCCTATGATGCCTTAACATTACTGGAAAACGTCCTAGATGTGAGCCATGTTCCCTTTACCCACCACCGCTCGGTGAGCGATCGCGCCTACGCCAGTCCGGTTGAGCTAGAGGTCACGGAATCCGGGAAACAAGGGTTTAAAGGGGTTTGGGAACAAGGACCCCGTAAAGGAACCCTAGGACGCCAAGACACCACATTTATTGCCCCCACATTAATGTGGCATGACCTCACCTCGAAACAATTTGGCAGAACCATGACGGTGGTGTACGCAACGCCGATTCGCAAGGGAGAATGTCGCATATTTGCTCGTTTTCCCTTTAAATTTGCGTCTAAACTCCCCGGTTTCTTTATTAAACTCACGCCTCGATGGTACTCTCACATTGGGCAGAATGGGGTTTTGGAAGATGACCAAATTTTTCTCCATTATCAGGAACATTACCTGGAATCCAAAGGCGGAAGTGCCAATTTCAGCAAAGCGTTTTACCTACCCACTAAAGCTGATCGGTTTGTGTTTGAGTTGCGCCAGTGGGTGAATCAGTACAATGCAGACCCATTTACAGACCAACCCTTACCTCCCCGATTATCACAGGAGACTTTACTAGACCGCTATCACTCTCATACGGTTAAGTGTAAAAGTTGTAGCACTGCCTTGGTGAGAATTCGCCAGATTCGGAGATGGGTTGCGGTTGTAGGGGCAATGGCTTGGGCGATTATCCCGTTACTGGCACTATTTTTTGACAAAACGGCAACGGTAGCCGCCATTGTCTCCAGTGGAGTCGCGTTAATTGCTGGCTTCGGCTGGTTCGGATTGGGTAGGCTGGAACGGCGATTCTACGAAGGGCGAACGATTCCACCCCGGAATTTAGCACAGGGGTAGGGGAGATGGGGGAGATGGGGAACACCTCGACTTCGCTCGGTGTGTCAGATGGGGAACACCTCGACTTCGCTCGGTGTGTCAGATGGGGGAGAGTAGGGGCGGGTTTAGGGACTAATATTGGTTGTTATCCTTAGCTTGGCTGCAAAACCCGCCCTGTGTGTAGGGGCGGGTTTTACCATTACAGCAGTTTGCTCTGCTATGCGGTACATTGTCGATCCCCCTAAATCCCCCTTAAAAAGGGGGACTTTGATCTACTTACTGTACTTCATGACAGCGCGAAGCGCTGTAACATTTGCTTGTCACCCTGATATAACTAAACCCGCCCCGATTAGAGTGCTTTTCGGGAAGCGAGTATAACAAAAGACATAAGACATAAGACGTAGCTTGCTTCTCGATGAAAGCGAGTATGACGAATGACAAATGACCGATAATATACTGATAAGCAAATTATCGCTCAATGAATTAGTCGAACGTGTGAGGAAAAAGAGTTGATTAGCCCAATCATCTGTTTTGTTCTGGCATTTGTCCTCGCTTCTTTCGTGGAGTATTGGATGCATCGCTTGATGCACGCGAATGCCCGCATTGGTGAACGTCACCGGGATCATCACCGCCGCAATGAAGGACAGGGGGTGCTGTGGGAGTTCCGGGATTATGTGCGGGGTAGCTTTATTGTTATGTGCCTCCTATTTTTCTATTCGTGGCAAGTTGGACTCGGTTGGTTCCTGGGTGGACTTTTTTATGCTGCCTTTTCTGCTTATGCCCATCAGCTACAGCACGAAAATCCAACCAAGTGTTTCTGGATGAAAATGCCTGTTCACTATGTCCACCACAAATATCAAATGTGGCATCACAATTTTGGTTTAGCTGTTGATTGGTGGGATCGGGTTTTCGGAACGTATAAGTCTGTGGAATGGCTAACTGATGAGGAATTGCAGCAACCTGAACGCGGGTATTTACAACTGCGCTGGCGGTAAAGGTGTAGGGGAAGCAGGGGAAGCAATGTAGAGACGTAGCATGCTACGTCTGGAAGCTAGGGGAGCTGGGGGAGCTGGGGGAGCTGGGGAAGCTAGAGGAGCCAACGAATGACAAATGACGTAGCTTGCTTCTCGCTAAAGCGAGTATGACCAATGACCAATGACAAATCACAATGGAATTTTTACAATAAATTCGGTACCTTGTCCAAGAGTCGAAGTGCAATAAATTTGCCCTTGGTGTTTTTCGACGACAATCTGATGACTAATCGATAATCCTAATCCTGTACCACTACCGACAGGCTTGGTAGTAAAAAATGGATCAAATATTTTCGGCATAATATCTTCGTTGATACCTGAACCATTGTCGGTAATTCGGATAACAATAAAGTCTGTTTCCGGTTGTCCATTGTTCGTTATTTTCTGTTGTTTCCCTGTATCGACTTCAGTAGAGATAGTAATTATTCGTGGTGATGATTTGTTCTCCAAAGCATCGATCGCATTATTCAAGATATTCATAAATACCTGATTTAATTGACTGGCATAACAGGTGACTAATGGGAGTTGAGTATAGTGTTTAATTACCTGAATCCCTTGGGCATTACCCGCTGCCTTGAATCGATGCTGTAAAATTAAAAGGGTATTATCAATCCCTTCATGAATATCAACTTTCTTGATTTCTTTTTCATCCAAGCGGGAGAAGTTTCTTAACGAGAGAACAATGGCACGGATGCGATCAGTGCCAATTTGCATGGATTTGAGCAAATTTTGCCAATCGTCGAGCAGAAAGTCTAGATCAATTTCTTCAATCAGTTGTTGAAGTTCTGCGGTGGGAGTGGGGTAGGTCTTTTGATAAGTTTGAATCAAACGAACTAAATCTTGAACATATTCCTTAGCAGGAGTCAAATTACCGTAAATAAAACTAACCGGATTGTTAATTTCGTGTGCCACACCAGCAACCATTTGCCCAAGACTGGACATTTTTTCGCTATGAACCAATTGGGCTTGGGTGCGTTTGAGTTGATTTAAAGTGAGTTCTAGATCTAACGCTTGTTCCTGAGTTTTCTGTAATAATTGTGCTTGCTGTACGGCGACGCCAAACTGAGTGGCTATTTGCACCACGACACTGATTTCCGATTTTCGCCAAGCGCGAGGACTGGAATTTTGATAGGTAGCAAGTAATCCCCAAAGTTTTTTACCACAAAATATGGGAGCAATAATGTAGGATCGGGCTTGAAATTGTTCCAGTAGTTCGATATAACAGGGAGTAAATCCAGCGTTATAAATATCTTCGACAACTCGATAACTTGCACCTTGGCTGTAAGCACCACCTTGAGTATCTTTTAGATAGGTATCCTGTAGCGAGTTATCCAATTGGGGATTGGTAATTTTAACGTTTGGATGAGAATAGGGCGGATAAATTTGGGGATGGAAACTTGAAATAGAGAGGTTTTCTGCGCCATCCAAGGTTTTGATAGTACAATTTTCTGATTCTAGGGCATCGGCTTTGAGATCCGGGTTATTTTGCTGTTCAAGGGTTAACGTCACCCAGCCATCCGCCACAGACTCGGCGACAAACTCGCCACTCCAATCCGGATTGAACCGATAGATGGCGACGCGATCGCACCTCAAGACATGGCGCAATTCTTCTGTTGTCGCTGTGAATATCTTGTCAATATCTAGGGTTTGACGCATCCGTTGCAAAACTGTCGCGATCGCCCTCTCCCGCACCGCACTCTCCCGTAAGGCTTCCTCTGTGCGTTTGCGTTCAATGGCTGTGGCAATGATATTGGCAATGGCTTGCAAAAAGTAAATATCATCATCGGTGAATTGGCGTTTTTGGGTGGTATGAACCGCTAATACGCCAAAGGGTTGATTTTGACCGGGAATTCTCGTACTCATCCCACTGACAATCCCATGATCCTGGAGTAAAGGTGAACCCTGAAACCGTGTCTCTGTGGGTAAGTCTGTGACAATAATCGGTTCCCAACAGACCAAACTATAACCGAATTGAGATTCTTTTCCAGCACTCACTGTAGCTTGACCCACTAATCCCGCTTGCCAACCGAATCCGGCTACAAGAAGCAATTCCTCACCATTGGGTAAACGTTGCAGAATTTGGCAATAGTCTACATTCAACGTTTGGGAAACTAGAGTGACTGTCCAATCCATTAAGAGTGATAAATCTGCCTCAATTAATGCCTCTTGACCCAGTTGCGCGATCGCGGCGTCTTGGCGTTGGCGAATCCGTAGCGCTGCTTCGGCTTGTTTGCGTGGGGTAATATCGGTCACCCGTACCAGATGCATTGGCTGACCTGCCACATCAATTTGTCGAATGGCTAAGTTACCCCAAAATACGTTACCTTTTTTACTGACATATTCTAACTCTTGCTGCCAAAAGCCGTAGCGCTTAACCTGATTGGCGATAGAACGGAGTTGTCCGGTCGTAAATCTTTTTTTTTGGAGAAGATGCCCCTCGGTATTGAGTAATTCTTGCTTACTTTGGGCTTCAAAGAGTTCCACAGCACGGTGATTGCAATCGGAAATGACCAGAGTTTCTGCATTGACCAGAAAAATGCCATCAGCCGATTCATTAAATATCGATTCAAATAAGTCCTTAGTACGAGCATTTTCTTGGACTGTGCTAAATGACTGGGAGGTTGACTTTCTTAGCCAACGTGTGATCAAAATGATCATCCATGTCGTGCTCACGAATAGTCCTAGACATAAACTAATCGTCGTGCGCGTGTTAATAGCGTTATGCTGAAAAAATTTGTTGGTTTTAGCTAAAATTACATGACTAGAGGAATTGCCGATAAAATTTATAATGTTCGAGTTGACTGGATCGGGTTGTATAGTTGGTCGATTGGGTAAACTGATTGGACTGAGATGAGACGTCGCTGATTCAGGGGCGAAGGATGGCTGAACGCGATCGCTAATTTCGTAAGCTAATTGAGAAGCTACCCCATGGAAAGCTTGTCCATTGCTGAACGTCAAATATCCCACTGACCCTACCATTGCGGCAATTGGCACAACAAGGAGGATAATCAGGATGCTTCCCAGGGACGTTTGCCTCAACTCCTGGGCAATCAGGTGGTATATTGTTTTGATATACATAGGAGGTGCATAGATAATCAAAACCCTACTTCAGACTAACATCCCCTAGAGTGTCAGTTCGTATTCAGGATTGCTGTAGCCATTAGCACCAGACAGGCTAACAGAGTAATTAGGTAGGGATAATTAAAGTTAACGGTGGGGATTATCATTCGTAATACTCGCTTCCCGAAAAGAAGCAAGCTACGTCTTATGTAAGGGTTTGAGGCGTGTTGACAAAATTCAATCTAGTTAAGTTTATTTCCACTAACCTATTTATTTGAATCAAATGTATTTTAGTAAACCACTGTAATTTTATGCTCGATAAATTTTAAGTTTTACTTTTATGATAGTTATTGCAATCGCCATAGCTGTTAGGATACATCCGCACCATTGTAGAGACGTTGCATGTAACGTCTCTACTTGGACTTCTACCGATGAATGCAAAATTAAACAAGACTTGATATAATTTCAAATATTTGTTCCTAAACCCGCCCACCCATTGAGCCTAGTGTTGGGTCGAAACTCACTTTCACTTCATGTTTGCCAATTTCCTTCCCGCCCAAATCCAGCAGCTTACTGAGTCTACCTCAATTGCCCTTGCTCAGGCGATCGCACGCCAAGATATTCTCACACCCCTGAACCCCCAACCCATTGCCACCACTTATGTTCATCAGGGAAAAGGGGGAACACCCATCCTGTTATTACATGGCTTTGATAGTTCCATCTTTGAATTCCGCCGCCTGTTTCCCAAATTAGCTGAACACCAGGAAACATGGGCGGTAGATTTATTGGGATTTGGCTTTACGAATCGGATATCTGAGATCACGTTTAGCGCCAGCGCCATCACCACTCATCTTTATTATTTCTGGAAAACCCAAATAGAAGTCCCCGTAATTCTAGTTGGGGCGTCGATGGGAGGGGCGGCGGCGATTGATTTCACCTTAACCTATCCCCAAGCCGTGAAAAAGCTGGTATTGCTGGATAGTGCAGGTTTCACCAGTCCCCCGCCTCTTGGCAAATTCCTGTTTCCCCCCTTGGATTATTGGGCGGTTGAGTTTTTGCGGCGTCCCAAGGTGCGGGAAAATATTAGTAAGAACGCCTATTGTGATCCCAGATTTGTTTCTGTTGATGCTTTACTTTGTGCTGCGCTGCATCTAGAAATGCCGGGATGGCATCAGGCATTAATTTCATTTACCAAAAGTGGGGGATATCCGCCGTTTGGTCAAAAACTTACCCAAGTTCAGCAGCCGACGTTGATTTTATGGGGGAAAGATGACCGAATTTTGGGAACAAAATATGCTCACAAGTTTGAAGCGGCTATTCCTAATTCTCAACTACTATGGATTGATGACTGTGGTCATGTCCCGCACCTAGAAAAGCCGGAAATAACGGCAGAATACATACAGCAGTTTGGCGAGTAATATAGTAACCGCCATAGTGAGTAGGGGCTTGGTAACCAAGCCCGTACATTTTTACAGCGCAAAGCGCTGTAATAAAGTACAGTAGATCAAAGTCCCCCTTTTTAAGGGGGATTTAGGGGGATCGACAATGTACCGCATAGCAGAGCAAACTTAGCAGAGCAAACTGCTGTATTAGGGGTGAGAAAGCCGGACATCATATAAATTTATGGGTGAGGCAGGGCGGGTTTTGTTGTTAAGTTATGGGGGAATATGTGAATTGAGTCCCTAAACCCGCCCCTACATTTATGACCACTGACTAAATGGATGCCGGACTAAATTAGCATTGTAATAGTGAGGATCTCCAGTTACTTCTTGACCAATCCAATCCGGTAACTCTACATCTTGATTTTCATCAGTTAGTTCGACTTCGGCAAAAATTAATCCTTCATTCTCACCCATAAACTCATCCACTTCCCAGACTAAACCCTTACACTCTATCCTATAGCGCGTTTTTTCAATCAAAGGGCGATCGCACAATGTCTCTAGCATTTCTTGAGCATCTGATCCAGGAATAGGATACTCGTACTCGACTCTGGAAAAACTCTCGGTTTTCCCTTTAATTGTCAGATAGCCCTGATCTCCAACTAAACGCACGCGCACCGTCGTCAGGTTATGAGTAGCAATATAACCTTGACGATAGAGCATTCCTTGACCAAGGGTGCGCCATTGATCGCCTTTAACTAAAAATTTTCGTTCAATTTCGATTGCCATGGCTACAATGTTACCTATAAAATTAGGGTAAGTCAATAATCGTGATTGAATAAATTATGCCAGAGATTGCCCGGTTCTACCTCCTTTAAAGTAGACTAAAAATAGCTAGTATGAAATACCCAAAAATTTGCCAAGCAAAAGCCATTAACGATCACACCTTGGTGATTGAATTTACGAATCAAGAAGTTAAGAAATATGATATTATTCATCTTTTCGGAAATCCTCAGTTTGCTCCACTTCGTAAACCTGCATTTTTCAAGAACTTTAAGGTTGAGCAAGGGGGCTACGGGATTGTGTGGAATGAAGATATCGATCTGAGTGAGTATGAGCTTTGGAAAAATGGCATGACGGTAGTAGAAGGCGAACTCCAAAGTATGGGTGTTTCGCCATTGCACTCCTGTCAATAAATCAAACAAAATGCGATCACTCTTGGGGTTAGGTATTCGTGGACATCCCATCGGCAATTGAGAAGGTGCGTTACGCTTTTAGCTAACGCACCCTACACGATCAAGCGATCGCACTATTTATACTCATTACAGGAGAGCCTACTATTTAATTTTTTCAACAACTAATTCCAAAATTCCTATATCAGTAAATATTACATTTTTCTGTTCGATTAAGTAATAAGATGATTTGTAAGCTGTTTTCTTGTCTTTGTAGTTTCTTACTTTGAAATGATAACTCCAATTCACAGCAGCTACAGCTTGCAAACTAATTAATTCATTATCTACTGGATCTCTTTTGGGATTAGCTATTAAAATTAACCAGTAATTAGCCGCCGCCGGGTTAAACGGCTTCAATTCCTGACTGTCGCTGGGTCATTGCCATTACCGAATTGACAGTAAGTTCAGGCAAATTACCCAAAGTCGGCAACCTATCCAATCCTGAGCATACCAGCGGCAGATCATCCCCCTGCCAAACCCATATCTGTTGACGGGTGGGGTCAATTAACCAAGCTAATTGTGTGCCGTTGCTCAGACAATGGAGAATCTTCTTCTGTAAGTCTAGGGTACTTTGGTCAGGGGAGCGAATTTCAATCAGCCAGTCTGGTGTGCCATCGAACGGTCTATCCTGATCAGGAAGACGCGCGATCGCAATAATAGAAATATCAGGTACGGGGGAGTAGGGAGGCACTAAACAGCGTAACTCTTGAACCGCTTCAAACTCGTCAGTATGACGGTTGATGTAATTAACCAGATTGCGTTGTAGGCGCGAGTGAAACAGAGTCGGCATTGGCTTTTGGATAGCACACCCATTTAGAAACTCCCAAGCCGGAGAAGACTCGATATTGGGTTGAGACAGAAACTCAGTTAGTGGGGTAGTGATGACTGAACTCATAAAACACCCTCCGTCACAGGAAACCTCAAAACTTGGTCGGGGCGGGTTTAGTTAAGTTAGTGGTTTGTGCCGAAACGTTATGGGTAAAACCCGCCCCTACAGATTGGCTTCTCAGACGCTTCAAAAGCGCGTCTCTACAATCCCCGCACCTCTTAACTACCAATACCCAAACGCACCGCTAACGCTGGCGTGAACGGAATCAATGTTGCCACCATTAAAAATAGCGCCACTAAGCCTAAAATTGCTCTCGTATCATCTGGTTCCGTAATTTCATTGAGACTCGGACGCTCCAAAGAACGCTGCAAAAACAAAATGATAATTGCCCAATACAAAATCAATGGATTAGAGGGATTCGCTAATGCCACAATTCCCAAGATGACCAATGTCGCAATCGTCGTGCGGCGAGCTGTTTTGCGTCCATAGATAGCCTGAACAACCCGCCCCCCATCTAACTGTCCCGCTGGCATTAAATTCAACGCGCTAATCACTAACCCCAACCAACCCATAATAGTTAAGGGATGAACGTCAACAAGGGGTGCTTGCAGAGAATTCCCCAAAATAATCCGGGCTAACCCACCAACCAAAACCGAACCTTGGAAAAATTGAGCCGGAACCTGAAAGGTACTGCCTTGATGAGACAAAACCAAGCCCAACAGCAGTAGGAAAACAGACGCAATCCCACCCGCCGCCGGTCCAGCTAAGGCAATGTCAAATAAAGCTTTACGGTTAGGAACCAATGATTCAAAACGGGTGATTGCCCCAAAGGAACCGATTTGTAAACTGGGAATAAAAAATGGGAAACTCAGGCGAACCTGATGACGCCGTGCTGCCCACCAATGACCGAGTTCGTGAACTGCCAAAACTGTGCAAATCCCCAAACCTAAGGGCAAGGTTTCCTTCACCCGTTCAGGTGCGGTAAACAAATCAAAATTGAGCAAAAATCCAGCCGCTTCTAAGCTAGTAACAATGGTAGCCACCAGCAACACCCCTGCCAAAATTTTCTGAGGAATCGTTAGCGGTTGGGGATCATTGCTACTGGGTAGAACAATCACCACGGGTTTTCCTTCGGGATCTTCAACTAAAAAGAGTCGGTAGCGATCATCCAACCGTTGTTCTAAACTGGCAGATAAACGGGAATGCACCGCCTCAGGCTCACCGCCACGCAGATTCCCCTTAAATATCACCCCTTCCTGGTAGGGAATGGTTTCTGTGGCAAAGAATGTATCAATACCAAAAATTCCCTGGATAGTCTTCAGATCTTCTGGCGAAATGGGTATCACTTCAGTCCCGGCGGGACTACTACTCTCTGGTGATGGAGCGGTTGCTGAGGTGTCTTCTTGCCGTGACACATCTTGACTGTCGTTGGGATCAGATTTCTCATGGAGTAACTGGTTGGCACGCTTCTGCAAGACGGCATCTTGACCTTCTTCCCGCAACCGTTTACCGAGGAAAATATAGATCCCGGTTGAAACCACCAATAAAAACAAGATACCAACAATATTCAGATAAATTCCGGCAGCCAATAGGACAAAAAATATCAGCCAGGGAACCGTCAACACGAGGGACTGCAACCAGGCGAGGATGCCGAGTTTGCCGTAAGTTCTGGCACGCCTATATCCCCAACCGATGACACCAAGGGCGACAAGGAGAAGTAAAACTGTTGCAGTCGTCTCTGATCCGTTGAACATGTTTAATGAAACTTGTAGCAGCAAAAGCCAATAGTTCTACTGTAGCTGAGTAGGGAAGCTGCGGAAAGTCGCTGTTGATGAATCACTCACCACTGTTCTGGTAACTGAGTAAGGCTTGTCTGAGATTTCCTTGCTGTTGACTCAACAGGCGATCGCAGACTGGGGCATCTTCTCCTGTCCAGTGCATCAGCAGTGCCAGTTTCACCCGGCGTCCGCTGCGTTCGAGTAAAAATCCGGCTTCGTCTCGACTCAGGTCAGTCAGGTCTTGTAGAATTCTTAAAGCACGGTCATGGAGTTTTTTATTGGTGACGGCGACATCAACCATGCGATTACCGTAAACTTTGCCGAGTTGCACCATCACACCCGTAGACAGGATATTTAATGCCATTTTGGTCACAGTTCCGGCTTTTAAGCGTGTCGAACCCGCGAGAATTTCTGGACCGACGAGTAAGCGAATATCTAAATCCACCTCATAACTGACTTGTTCAGCAGGGACACAGGCAAGCAAAATTGTCGTAGCGCCGCGTTGTCGTGCCGCTTGCAACGCCCCGCGTACATAGGGTGTTGTCCCACCTGCGGTAATGCCCACCACCACATCCAATTCCGTCACCTGACGGTGCGCGATCGCTTCGATGCCATCTTCTTCCCGATCTTCCAAGTTTTCTGAACTTCGGATTAACGCCCCGGCACCGCCAGCGATAACACCTTGTACCAGTTCGGGATGTGTACAAAAGGTGGGAGGACATTCAGCCGCATCCAGTACCCCTAAGCGTCCGCTAGTCCCTGCACCGACATAAAAGAGACGCCCTCCTTGTTTCAGGGCTTTTGCCGTGCGCTCAATGGCTTGTGCTAGTTGAGTTCTAACGGCGGCGATCGCCCGAATCGTTTCCTCATCCTCGCGATTAAACAAATCCACTAACTCTAGCGAGGTGAGCTGGTCGAGATTTTGACTTTGAGGGTTTACCTGTTCCGTTAGCAGATAACCTCGTTCCTCCAACTTTTTCATCTGATTTATTGTAAGTGTATTTCTGAACTACATTAAGTTCTGTAAATATTCCTCAAACCCTTACGAATGACATAAGACGATCGCCACCGTTAACTTGAAATTTTCTCACCTTACAACAATCCCTCTAGCTGACGGCGAATTCGATCCAGATCAGACATCTCTGGTTCTTGAGTTGGCGTCCCATCAGGTTGCCAGTCTGTTTTTTCCACATTTGTTTCCGGCGGTAATGCCAACATCCCGGTTTCAACGAGTTGGCACTCATAGCCGGCACTTTTGCAGAATTCTTCAATTTCCTCAACCTCCAGCGCTTCCACCGAGGGATTGGGGAAATCTTGGGCTTCCAGCATCCCGCCAAAACGAATGGCGTCATCCTCTGACTCAAACATCAACACCACATTGCGATCGCCGATTTGCAGGGTGTGAATCCCCTCGTTTTCGCTACGAGTATTGAATAAGAGAACATAGACTTGTTTCGGTGCAACCATAACCTATTCAGATGGGAGTGATCGACAGACAAAAAAATCGTCTTTACCCAGAATATCGGTTTAATTCCCTTAATCACCAGCTACTCGACCATAACGAGCGATAAACCTCTGGCTGGGGTGCTGTTGATGGCACAACCACGCCCACATCTGATCGCCGCAGCAGAAGTGCCACCATTCCCCTGGATGACGCTGAAATCCTGCCTTTTGCATGATATCCCGTAACAATTGCCGATGGGCATGATAGGGGAGGTGCAATTCTTGGGCGTAGTAATCTGGATCAGAACGGGGTGAGAGTTCGTCAATCTCCGAACCCATGTCAATCGTCTCATCCTTCTCATTGACAAGCGTAATATCCACGGCTGCACCCGTACTATGAGGTGGTGGGGTTAAGGGATCAGGACTCGGTAATGCCCAAATTTTATACACTTGCTGCCATATTTTCTGGCGTTCTGATTCCGATAGAGTCGCTGGGTTGATGTTTTGCGATCGCACCACTTCAGCGAATGTATGGTTGACCATAAATTCCTGAACCGCTACAGGACGATAGGCATCAAAAATCAGGATACGCCAACCCGGACATCGCTGTTGCAGGTAATGTTGAGCTGTGATTAATGCCTCTAACACCGTCTGGCGCAAATGGTAGGGCGATGTCTTCCCGTAAGGAGCGCCCAGTTTTTCATAAGGATGAAGGGATTCCACCGCGAACCGTTCCAAGGGTATGGGAACTAGGGGTTCTCCACAGTCTCGAATCGGAATCTGGTAATAGGGTTTCATTGTTCTTGTCCGTGATCATTAGTCCTTTGTTTTTTAGACTAATGACTCAAGACAGATATAGCACTACGCATTAAGGTTAGGACTTGCCTAGCGCGTAGCGCTATACAAGAAATCCCCTGACCGTCAGAACAAGCGCTCAGGGGCTAAAGAATACAGTGTTTCCTCTTAGAACATATCCAACTCAAAGAGCGAAATAATCCGTATATTTCCGGAACTTTGCTAGCCAGTTCATTTGTATCACCGTAGGATCACGGAGAAAATTATGTACTTTCGTAAATAAATGTTAAATTAATTAAAGGAAACAGACTGTCAGGGTAAGACCTACAAAGAAAAAGGACTTACGTTTAGACACGGAGATACTGCTTAGATAACTCGATGGCGTAAGTCCTTGATAAGTCGTATGTGCTTAACTACTATTGTGTATTTCTACTTACGTAATTTCCTCAGCAATAGTAATGAATCTTAATACGCGATTTAGCGGATAGTTATCAGTGTGTGCCAAAACGTTATCTGTAAAACCCGCCCCTACAGATCGGCTCCCCCAGATCCCCTCTCATCCTTGGGAGTTGCGTCCGGAATCGGATCATAACCGCCTGGATGAAATGGATGACAACGTAAGATGCGCCGTAGTGCGAGGATACTTCCACGCCAGGGACCAAAGCGTTCAATGGCTTGTAGGGCATAGGTTGAACAGGTTGGATGAAATCGACAGGTTGGCGGAAAGATCGGGGAAATTAAGGTTTTGTAGGCTCGAATCAGCCAAATTAATAAAATTTTCATCATGTAATAGAGTGTTATAGGCACTCCTCTGTTATTCTGTGTTTAACTCTTGTTTGACTCAATACCTTTCTTAGAATCAATTCCGGCGTTATGGCTCCACATTAGTATTGTGGCACTGGGGCTAGGTGTGATTGTGCTATCCGCTGAGACACTCCATCGCCGGACTTCTACGAATTCAGAATTAGCCCGCAAAGTAGTTCACATCGGGACTGGCAATGTGATTTTAGTGGCTTGGTGGTTACAAATTCCCGCCTGGGTTGGTATAGCCGCATCGATCATCGCTAGCGCGATCGCACTTTCGTCGTATTATGTGCCATTTTTGCCCGGTATCAACAGTGTGGGACGTAGAAGTTTTGGTACGTTTTTCTATGCAGTGAGTATGGGCATCCTCATCGCCTGGTTTTGGTCGCCCCATCAATTCCACTATGCTGCTATTGGCATTTTAGTCATGACCTGGGGAGATGGACTAGCGGGATTAATGGGTCAGCGATTTGGGCAGCATAAGTACCAAATCTGGGGGATGACAAAAAGCTGGGAAGGTTCTTTGACAATGACTCTAATCAGCTATGGGGTCAGTTGTTTAATTCTACTTGGGGTTCAGGGTAATATTTGGCAAACATGGTTACTCCCTATCGCTGTGGCGTTAGGGGCTACAGGTTTAGAAATGTTCTCGAAGTGGGGCATGGATAATCTTACCGTACCTGTAGCTAGTGCTGCTTTGGCGTTTTACCTTCATCAACTATTTCCCTTAGTCTGAGTTTTGAGTGTGTAAGGGCGGGTTTAAGTCAGAGACATTCGCTTAAAAATAGTCCTGATTGCGGCAATAGCGATACAAGCGATACCCCCTATTTCTAATATCCAGTTCATTCTCAATCCGACCACTTGCCAACCGATCAAGGCATCAATATGATGAAAGGATGAGGCGCGAATGACAATAAAACAAGAAAGGAACATTAAACCTAAAAGCGCTAACCAATAGGTTTGCCGTTCAGCATAGACGGCGCGTCCGATTACCGAAACTAAAAGTAACGCCGCAATCACAATTCCTGCAATAAATTGCGTCTGAACCATCCGACGCTGCTGATACCAACCCTGAGATAGCGCTAATTCCTTGCCGACTACAGTCACCAAAGACTGTAGATCTAATTGCTTATTAATACCCAGCAATAATAAAAGAATAGCGAAGAATCCCCATAGCCAACGAATTTGACTCACTCGCTGTAGAGGGAAGACGAGCCGATGAGGTAAGGCACTGATCAGGCACAATAACGCTGTGATAAAATACGCCACGACTGTAAACCAGCCCATAAACGTAGGATCACCGATTCCGGGTTGCCAGTGACCATTAATAATAACTGCGAAAAGTTGCATCCTGTGTGGAAAAAAGTTTTAAGTTTTGAGGACAGTCGGAAAAGGTTGAGAACGAATAGCACCGATGTCAGCGAAGTTCGTAGGGTTGGAGGGGTGTTTACAAAATTTAATACAGTACCGTTTTCTTTGTTCCATTTTACCCTAAGATGAACTGCTCAAGTATTTCTGCCGCGCTGCACTAGCGACTCCGTACCTACGTCGCCCCGCTATCCTTCCCCGTGATGGCGCGTGGAGGACGGGGATTCCCGCGATTCATGTTGAGTTTTAATTGTGTAGGGGCGGTTTTATGAACTTTCGCACAAGCTATTAATGATAACGTTTATTCAAAACCCGCCCTAACCGAGTTTTAAGTTATGAGTTTTGAATTATGAATTTAAAGTCCTTGTTCCCTGTGCTACGAAAAATGACGGAGCGTGCTTGGCGCTTCGCGAATATGAGCAATCCCCAATCCCCCATCCCCAATGAAGCTATGCTGCTGACGGATGAATTGCTCCTCTATTACAAACGCTGTCGGCGTCGAGCGTTTCTCGACTATTATGGTGATCCGAGTCAAAAAGATCCGCCCCAAGATTTTCTACTGAAACTGCGCCAAGATAGTTCGGCGCATCGGCAAGCTATCCTCAAAAGCGCAGAATACGAGGGAAGCTATGGTTCTGCCGGAGAAAGTCCACTCCTATCCTTATTACCGACTGGAGCAAACCTGACACCGATACAAACTCCTAACTATGGGCGAGATGATTGGCAAGCGGGAGCGCAGGCGACGTGGGAGTTGATGCAGCAAGGAGTCGATTGTATCGCTAAGGGACTTTTGCTCAGGCAAACGGTTGAGGGAGTCACGCTGCTGGGTTCTCCTGATTTATTGCTCAAACAGCCGGGACACTCGATTTTCGGGGATTGGATGTATGTTCCAGTCTCGATTAAATTCGGCAGGCGGGCTAAGGCAGATTATCAAATCATCGCGGCGTTTCATGCCCATCTTTTGGCTGAAATACAGGGGAGTTTGCCCAGTCAGGCTTGGTTAATTTTACGGCGTCAAAATGCCTACTCGGTGACTCTGGATAAATGGCTACCCCTGATGCAGGCGGAGTTGGCAGACTGTATCCAAACTCTGCAACAACCTCAAGCGCCGGAAGTCTTTATCTCACGGCAAAAATGTGGGCTTTGCCATTGGCATAGTAGCTGTTATGCGATCGCGCAATCTCAAAAGCATATTTCGTTGATACCCGGTGTTACGCCAAAGCGCTACCAGAGTTTACAGGAGTTAGGGATAACGACGGTAGAATCCCTTGCCCAAGCTGAGATTAGCACCTTGGCTTATGAGTTTGGCAGCGAAGTGGGATTCAATTTAGTGCAACAGGCTCAATCGATTCAGTACAATCGGGTGATTCTGCGTCAGAGAGTTGAGCCAGCTAGGGAGACTCCACCATTCGACAGGTTGACGGAATCGGAGAACAATGCAAATGGTGCTGGAGTTAATTCTTACTCAGAGTTTCAGCCTTCGATGGGATATACGGATCGATTACCCCAAGCCTCTGTCGAACTCTTCTTTGATATTGAGGCTCAACCCGACTTAAACCTGGACTATTTACTAGGTATCTTGGTAGTTGATCGCTCCACTAATACCGAGACATTTCACCCCTTCTTGGCAGAACATCCCGACGATGAAGCCCTGATCTGGCAGCAATTTTTAGAGTTGGTGTGGCTCTACCCCGATGCTCCCATCTTTCATTTTTCTGATTATGAAGTCGAAACCGTCAAGCGCTTAGCTAAACTTTACAAAACCCCATTTACCCAGCTACAGCCCTTACTGTCGCGCTTTGTCGATGTTCATCAGCAGGTTATGAGTACAGTAACCTTACCCGTGGAAAGCTATTCGCTCAAACATTTAGCGCGGTGGTTAGGCTTTGAGTGGCGCGATGCGGCGGTAACGGGTTCTCAATGCGTCTGTCTCTATGAACAGTGGCTGACAACAGGCGATCGCACGGTACTGGAGATTATTCAACGCTACAATGAAGATGATTGCCGTGCTACTTATCACTTGAAGGACTGGTTATGCGGATTTTTGCAGGCAAATGCTCCCACCTCTGCCTGAAGAATACTAAGTTATGCAAAGATTTCTGAAAAAACCCGAACTGGTTATTAATATTACAATTTTCTCTAATCAATCAATGTTAGCGTAGATAACATTGAGGGTTTCGCAGTCGTTGAATCGGATGGAAGCCCTCTAGGAACTCTTAAGAGGTGATCGCTATGCTTCCTATCTTCCTGATTCTTTTGCTCAGCGCCATCGCAAGTCTTTGGCTGTCTTTACGCGCCTCTCACGAAGTTTCCCGGGTTTTAGCTATAGGTAGTGCTATATTTTGCTTAATTTTTGGGTTTGCTATGGCACCATGGGCTATTCAGGTTTTGATTGTTCTGTCGCTTCTGGGGATCGAACGGTTATATCCCTTCCGGAAAACAGCCGCTGAATTGGTTACTCTTTCTCCGACCAAAAGACGATGATTTGTTTGTTTAGGTCTACTCAAGACTATCATGCATTCAGCCAGGGAGTCTACTCCCCCAATCTATAACAGAAAAAATTTAATAAATAGAATGCCCCAGCTTTAACGCTGGGGTATTTTGATCGGAAGTTTCCCTAGGACATCGGTCAAGAAACCGGGTTTCTTTGGGTGAAAACTTAATATTTCGTTGTTATCCTCATGAAAAACCCGGTTTCTCGGAATACTATTGGTCGTATTTTTTCCTCTTACATCAGATTTGGTGGTTGATGAGGTACAGTCTTCTAAGCAACCCCTACGGATTCAAAGGTTTAACGGCTAAATCGGCTAACGTAATCGTGAAATTTTGTTGCTTTTCAGTAGCGACAAAGGTAATAATCACCTCACCAGCAACCGCCACCGTCAGCATAACTAAATTTCGCGCCAAGGGATAATCACAAATATCATCATTGACAGGTGAGGGAACGCGATAATTATCGTTCCAAATGATTTCCGCATAGTCACTCGCTAATCCCAGATGCAAACAGGGAATCTGCACTTGTTGACAATAGTCTTTCACCGCTTGACGGGCGACACTATTGTCAAAGGTATCAATGACTAACTGACTATCCCGAAGTAATTGAGAACAGTTGTCCGCCGTTAATTCTTTGGCACGCCCATCGACAGTGACACCTAATGCACGATAGAGCGTATTTGTCAATATCTTAGTTTTATAAGCACCAATATCAGATTTGTAATAGGGTTGAGTGGAAAGATTGCGTTCTTCGATGCGATCGCGATCGATTACCCGTAACCTGCCAAACCCAGAACGAGCCAGGTTTTCGGTCAGATTTGCCCCCAGCGCCCCAGCCCCGCATACGGTTACCGGAAACTCCTGCAACCGTGTCATCAGGGCGGGTGTTCGATAGAGGTTTTCGTGAAAGAAAATAGACATTAAGTAGGTGGGGACAATTAAAGTTAACGGCGGAGAACTCGCTTTCGCGAGAAGCAAGCTACGTTTATGTAAGGGTTTGAGGAACATTCACAGAACTTAACCTAGTTCGGTTTATTTCCACCGACCTACTTAGTAATACAATTGGGCAATCACCGCAATCGCGACATAGCTAATGGCTAGTTTAAAACAACTAACCATTATCAATGACTTTAACAAAGCCATGTCGCACCCCATAGATTAATCGAGTCACCGCATCCTCATGATCGGAGGTAAAGGCATTATCCATCGGTGTGATCAGCAATTCATACCAGTCAGAGTGACTGATTTGACCCTTTTTCATGCTTTGAGCAAAGAGTTGACTAAAGTCAAACGAGTTACTGATTTTTCTCTGGTGCGCTTTTTTTGTCAGCATCTTATGTCTCTGGGCTTAATAGAGATTATAAACTACCCAGACCTGCTAAGAGCTGAGGTCTGGGTTTTTAGTAGCCCGCTCAGTCATCAAACAAGCTAAGACTTCGGCGTGAGCGCTCAGTCGAACGCTGAACATACTTAATAGTTCGGCTTAGCTTGCACGATAACCCCGTGCCTCCAGGCTGGTTTATAGACAGCCCCACAAGTGCAATATTATTGGCTCCATTAAAG
>NZ_JAVJNP010000062.1:0-8461 GCF_040217205.1 Coleofasciculus sp. A1-SPW-01
TCGACAAAGCGAGGCTTGTCGGTGTCAATCACCACCACCCATTCTCTGGCTTGCAATCCTGGAGGGAGCGTAAATTCAATCATCTCATAGTGAGCATTGAAGCAGATGAAGAAACTCTCATCCATGACTCGTTCCCCCTCCACTCCCGGCGTGGCAATTTCTTCACCATTTAAGAAAATACCGATCGCCTTGGTATACCCCGCCATCCATTGATCCTCGGTCATATCGCCGCCATCGGGGTTGAACCAACCAATATCCTTAACGCTAGAACCGTGAATCGCTCGACCGAGAAACCACTTGCGTCGCCGGAATGTGGGATGCTGGCGGCGGAAATAGATCAGTTCACGGGTAAAGTCGAGAAGGGCGGCATTTTCCTCCGGTAAATCCCAATCAAACCAGGAGATGTCACTATCCTGACAGTAGGCATTATTATTGCCCCCTTGCGTTCGCCCAATTTCATCGCCGCCTAGTAGCATGGGGACACCTTGGGATAACATCAGCGTGACCAAAAAGTTGCGCCGTTGTCTATTCCTTAACTGGAGAATCTCTGGATCATCGGTTTCGCCTTCCGCCCCACAATTCCAGGAACGGTTATGGCTTTCCCCATCCCGGTTTTCTTCCCCATTTGCCTCGTTATGCTTTTCGTTGTAGCTTACCAGGTCATTCAGGGTAAATCCATCATGGGCAGTAATAAAGTTAATGCTAGCACTCGGTCGGCGTCCATTGGACTCATACAAGTCAGAACTTCCGGTGAACCGATAGGCAAATTCGGCTAAACTGCTATCTTCACCGCGCCAAAAGTCGCGCACCGTATCCCGATATTGCCCATTCCACTCGGACCATAGCAAAGGGAATTTACCCACTTGATAGCCGCCCATACCCACATCCCAGGGTTCAGCAATCAACTTCACATTCGAGAGAACTGGGTCTTGGTGAATAATATCAAAGAATGCCGCCAGACTGTCCACCTCATAGAGTTCTCGCGCCAATGCTGAGGCTAAGTCAAAGCGGAAGCCATCCACATGCATCTGTAGCACCCAATACCGCAGGCTGTCCATAATCAGCTTGAGGACTTGGGGATGACGCACGTTCAGGGAATTACCACAGCCGGTAAAATCCATGTAATAGCGAGGGTCATCTTCCATTACGCGGTAATAGGCTACATTGTCAATTCCGCGTAGGGAAAGCGTGGGACCGAGATGATTGCCTTCGCCGGTATGATTGTAGACGACATCCAGAATCACCTCAATCCCCGCTTTATGTAGCGCCTTAACCATTTCCTTGAACTCACGCACCTGTTGCCCTTGAGTGCCACTGGCGCTGTAATTAGCATTGGGTGCCATATAGTTTATGGAATCATAACCCCAGTAATTCTTTAAATCCTTATCCACTAAATGTCCGGGTTGGGACAAAAAGTGATGCACGGGGAGCAATTCTACCGCCGTAATCCCTAAAGTCTGAAGATACGCGATCGCGGCAGGATGGGCAAGTCCCGCATAAGTTCCGCGTAAGGGTTCGGGGATGTCTGGGTTTAGCTTCGTGAAGCCCCTAACATGGGTTTCGTAAATAATCGTTTCGTGAGCCTGTCGTTGCAGCAGTTCGTCCTCTTCCCAGTCAAAAGACTCATCGACTACCACGGCTTTAGGTACCAGGTGAGCATCATCGCTTTCAGACAAGACCAAGTCTTTTTCTGGATCATCCCACGGATAACCAAAGATTTCCTCCCCGTAGCCAATCTCGCCATCCAATGCCTTAGCATAAGGGTCAATGAGCAGTTTATTGGGATTGAAGCGATGACCCTCCTCCGGTGCAAAGGTACCATGGACGCGGAAACCATACCGTTGTCCCGGACCAATACCCGGTAAATAACCATGCCAGACGAAGTTGCTGACTTCTGTCAACTCGAAGCGTGTCTCCTCATCCTGATCATCGAATAAACAAAGCTCGACAGCCGTTGCGTTCTCACTGAACAAGGCAAAGTTTGTGCCTTTACCATCCCAGGTTGCTCCTAAAGGATAACTTTTACCGGGCCAAACGGGTACGTACATGCAGGAACCTCCTTACTCCATCACTATAAAATACTCAAGCTCAAGGCAACCTTTCTCCTAAGCCGTAAGATGGATCTAATTACTTATCGCATTTGCGCCTGATCAGGATCAACCTATAATTTTGCAGATTATTCCCTTCCCTAACACTAGATGCAGTTGATTAATAATGGGTAGATCAGCCAATCAATTGTTTTGGGGATTGGTAGGGTTAACTACTGCTTTGAGACGTCAAACATCTAACAGAATGGGTCTGCGCTGATGGATGAAACGTTGATTACACCCAATGGTATACGTTTAAACTGTTCACTCACTAATCCTTAATGTCTAAGCAATTCTAACCGCACATGACTCTCCCAGACCACTATGTCGCATTGATGATTGGTAACTCTCGGCTACACTGGGCTTGGTTTGCGGGAGATACTCTCCAAGATGCTTGGGATACCCAGCATTTCCCAGCAGCAGAGGTGGAATCGATCATCCAACACTGGACATCTGGTCTTCTACCTACCACCATCTTCGGTGAACCTTTTCTTTCTGGTTATTCCTCCAATCCATACCTACCCCTTTATATCGCTTCAGTCATTCCTGAGCAAACTCCATTGTGGCAAACTTATCCAGTTGCCCACGTTATTACTCTAGAGGATGTACCGCTTTTAGGCGTTTATCCTACCTTGGGTATTGATCGCGCCCTCGCTGTGTTAGGGGCGGGGGAAACCTATAATTATCCGGTGCTGGTGATTGATGCGGGGACAGCACTAACCTTTACGGGTGTCGATGATCATCGTCATCTCGTCGGCGGCGCTATTCTACCAGGACTCAAATTACAACTCGAATCCTTAGCCCACAACACAGCCGCTTTACCGTCTATCTCACTGAAGCGCCAATTACCCAACCGTTGGGCGATAGATACCTTGACCGCGATTGAAAGTGGCGTTATTTATACTCTATTAGCAGGAATTCGAGAGTTTATTGCCGATTGGTTACAGCGTTTCCCTAACAGCCCAATTGCTTTAACGGGTGGAGACGCTGACTTACTACTCTACTACTTACATAGTCGTTATCCTAAATTTTATCCTTATCTTGTTACCGATCGCCACTTAATTTTTTGGGGAATTAAATTTGTGGCTATAACGAAGAATCTTGCAGGTTAAGATGTATAGCACTACGCACTAAGGTTAGGACATAAAAGAAAAATTTAAATCGCTCAACACCTCGTAATTCGGACGTTCGGCGATCGCTCAGTCGAGTCGTCGAATATTTAAGTTATAGCAGTAGACACATCGATTAGGACTTTCGGCACCATTGTTCCAGACGCGCCATGGCGCGTCTCTACATAAATGATGTGTCCTAACCGCTATGGCGGTTGCTATATCTACTTCTTAAAAGAATAAATAATTGAATTAAATTTTTCTCAAAACTATTTTCTTTATCGTTTTTTAGCGATAACTTCACAAAAAAAACACAGGTAATACACTGAATTTATTAGTAACTCTGGAATACTGGAAATAGGCAAGGGTAAACAGTTAAGAGAATAAACAAATGTCCTTTTCTAACCAACTCCAGCTACTTGATCTAAAAGATATGGAAGAAAATCTTGAAGAACTCCTTTCTAGATGTCGTCAAATCCGACAGGGTTCAGGGGATGACCAAGACACCGAGGTACGAAATCAAACCGCTTCTGCTGACCAAGAGTCAGACTCAGACGACACATACTGGAGTTGAGCATTCGGGAGCGCGATCGCATTAGATAAATTAATTGGCAAGCCTTTGAGGAGTGACTTGATCGGTTTACCCCAATGCTTGCCTCTAAATTATGCAGATTTTGCACGTTCTGTCAAGTTATTTTACTGAACCGACGCTCTAGCTGCCGTAGAGGACAATCGTTTCCTCCGGTTCTATCACAACCACTCGGTCAGCCGTAACATTACCTGCGACACCACCAGCGACAGCACCGCCAATGATTTCTTCAATGCCCGCATCGCCGAAAACTTCACCTAATATCGCCCCACCAGCAGCACCGATACCCGCATCTTCTGCGATTGATCCGGTGGAGGTGTCCCGTGGGTCTTTTTGGTCTTCTATCACCTCTGAGGTAGCATCAAGGTTGTAGGTGCGACCATTCATTCTCACGCCTGTCGCCACGTAGCGCAATCCCCCACTTGCTGGTTCATAGCGACCCAGAATTGTTGCACCAGCAGGAATATACATCCCATCGACCGTTGTACCACGGGCAACTTCCAGATTGTACGAATAAGTCCTGTCATTATTCAAATGTAGCGTCTGGCTTTGAGCGCTCGTTGCTGGAATAGCAGCAGCCGTCTGAGCGACTACCATTTGGTTTTGAGCCTGTGCCACCTCAGGTACAAGCAACGGTGTACCGAAAAGTAAAGCAGAACCAGCCGCTAGTGCAGAAATTCCTCGTGTCAGGGAGTTTTTTGAAGTTTGTGAATTTTGATAGAACATAGCGTATAGACCTTTATTAAACGACTCATCTAATTCTATGTTCGCTCTGTTCAGGGGTTTTCTACATCCCTTGATAGTTAGAAAATTCAGAAAATTATTCTCTTATTAAAGGGGGATTTTGCCTACTGCCCAGTATTATTCGCTGGGGTTAAATCAGTTGCAGGATGGCATTTGCCTGTTTCCGATTGACAAATTTTACTTACGACAGAGGTGACTTGGTTCTAGATTAGACCCAACGGATTACTGAAATGGTTAAGGGTGAGAGGAGTCACTGGACTTAAATGATGTGTCCTAACCGCTATGGCGGTTGCTATATCTCATCGGGTGGTCTTCATCTGTCAATAAGGCTTCATCTTTGGAGATGCTAATGTCGCTCAAAGCCTTATTTAAAAAGTTTTAGACGGCTTGTCACTCCTTCAGAAAAAACCCTCAACGCGAAGGAGAAATAGGCGTTGAGGGGAGTCATCAGGGTGCATCTACCTTTCCCTCCTTCTCTATATGCCTGACTGCATCCGGAAAAACCCGAAATCCAGGGGGGAGAGAAGGCAGAAGGAAATAATCATTGTTTAGAGGGACTCGCTATTAAATCCTGAATCATTTTAATAAGCTATTTAAATCTAAAATTCTCAATTAATATGTAAAGATAATTAAAAAGTCGAGTAAATGAAGTTGATATAAGAAAGGAGACAACCGATGGTCGCAGTAGCAGAGGGAATTCAGCGTCGGTTGACGATGCAGACTACCGAAATTGCCCCGGATACCACGGCAATCCGATCGCTGGATTGGGATCGCGATCGCTTTGATATAGAATTTGGTTTACAGAATGGTACGACGTATAACTCGTTCCTGATTCAGAGTGAAAAAACGGCGTTGGTGGATACCTCTCATGAAAAGTTTCGCCAACTTTACCTGGATACATTGAAGGGATTAATTGACCCAGCCAGATTAGATTATTTGGTGGTTAGCCACACGGAACCGGATCACAGTGGCTTAGTTAAAGATATTCTGGCACTTGCCCCCAATATTACGGTGGTTGGCTCAAAAGTGGCGATCCAATTCCTGGAAAATTGGGTGAATCAGCCGTTTCAATCGCAAATCGTCAAAAACGGCGATCGCGTTGATTTGGGAAATGGGCATATCCTGGAAGCTGTCATTGCGCCGAATCTCCATTGGCCCGATACGATTTTCACCTACGATACCAAAACCCAGGTTCTATTTACCTGTGATGCTTTTGGGATGCACTATTGTGATGATTACACCTTCGATGAAGACATCGACCTGATCGAAAACGACTTTAAATATTACTATGACTGTTTAATGGGTCCCAATGCCCGTTCGGTGCTATCCGCTCTAAAACGGATGGACAAGTTACCTGAAATTAGCACCATTGCTACAGGTCATGGACCTTTACTCTATCACAACCTGAGTGAACTCACCGGACGGTATCGGCGCTGGAGTGAGGAACAGGCAAAAGCAGACACGACGGTTGCTGTATTTTATATCTCTGATTACGGATATAGCGATCGCCTTTCCCAAGCGATTGCCCATGGAATTACTAAAACTGGAGTGGCGGTGGATATGATGGACTTGCGATCGGCTGATCCGCAAGAGATTAAGGAATTGATGAGTATTGCGTCTGGGGTGGTGATGGGTACACCGCCGACGACGGGAGACGTTGCTGCTGTCGCCCAAACTGCGATGGGTACAATTTTGGGGGCGACGAATCCGAAGCAGTCGTTTGGTGTGTTTGAATCGGGGGCTCTTGAGAGTGAATCGGCGTATCTGTTGGTGAATAAGTTCCGGGATTTAGGACTAACGCCAGGATTCCCGCCGATTTTAGTCAAAGATACACCGAATGAACGGGTTTATCAGTTATGTGAAGAAGCGGGGACGGATTTAGGACAATGGCTGTCACGCGATCGCACGATTAAGCAAACGAAGTCCCTGGATAGTGATTTGGATAAAGCCTTGGGGCGAATCAGCAGTGGGCTCTATGTTATTACTGCCAAAAAGGGGAATATCACCAGTGCGATGGTAGCGTCGTGGGTAGCGCAAGCGTCATTTAAACCCTTGGGCGTATCGGTGGCGGTGGCAAAGGATCGGGCGATTGAGTCGTTTATGTATGTGGGCGATCGCTTTATTCTCAATGTCTTGGAAGCTGGGAATTACCAAGGGCTGATGAAGCATTTCCTCAAGCGCTTCCCGCCCGGTGCAAACCGTTTTGAGGGGATTAAAACTTATTCTGCCAGCAATGGTTCTCCGATTTTAGCTGATGCTTTAGCTTATATGGAATGTGAAGTGAAAAGTCGCTTAGATTGTGGCGATCACTGGACTATTTATGCCACTGTTTCGGCGGGACGAGTGTCTAAGACGGATGCGATGACGGCGGTACATCATCGTAAGGTGGGGAATCATTATTAGTCATTAGTCATTTGTCCTTGGTTGGTGATGAATGGGGGCGATCGCTGATTTTGTCGTGGTTTGTCTGTCCTCTTTGCGATATGCGCCCCATAAGTTAAAGGATTGTCTCTTACAGCGCTTTTGGTAGTAAGTGAGGTAGACAAACAGATCCCCCAGCTCCCTCAGCTTCATCGTATTTACAAAGCTGCTCAAGTATTTCCGCAACCCGCTCTAGGTTGGAGGCATGTAGGGGCGCAAAGACTTGCGCCCTTTGCCAACGTGCATCCATGCAACTTAAACTGAAAACCAAGACGGGTAACCGTTTCACCCTCATCCTCTAATCTCCATCCCCCCTAGCCCCTTTGAAAGGGGGGAATTAAGAAAAGGAGGGAACCATCAAATGTTAAACAAAACTTTTCAATTTAACATTTTAGTTTTAATCTTCTAAAGACAAGGCAAAATACGGCTGACCCCAGCCATCGCTGACAATGCCTAATTTGACGTTGTTTTTCCTCTGTAGTATACTTTATGAAGTTTTGTTTTTTAAGGTAAGTTAGGTTTTTCCTGTCAATTTTTCCACCAAACGCTTCAACATCCTAAAATCACGTCATTCCACCTCGCCAGACGTCGAAAAAATAAAAGACTACAACCATACCCCAATGACCCAATTTCGGCACTGGCGAGAGGGGCATATTTGACAAAAAAACAATTTGATGATAGATGGAGTGTGGAGAAGAATTGCACCGTTATATAGGACGGAATTTTCTGCGATCGCTTCCCTCTTGGGTCATGCTTCAAACTCATCATCATCAACAGCTTCTTATATAACGGATATGACAACGGTACTGAATTTAGACCCAATTACCACCCTGACACGGGAACAGTTTTTTCAACTGTGTCAGGCGAATCCAGATTTACCGCTAGAACGTTCATCAACGGGAGAATTAATTATCGTGACACCTATCGGGGGTGAAGGGGGCAAACGTGAGGCAAATCTGATTATTCAGGTGGGGATTTGGAACCAACAAACTCAGTTAGGAGTGGTGTTTAGTTCTCAAACTGTATTTAGTTTACCCGCAGGCGGCGAGCTCGCATAGCGAGAAGCTTCGCTAACGCTCTCCAGATGTGGCTTGGGTAGAAGTAAGCCGATGGCAAGGATTGAGTCAGGAAGAACGGGAAGGATTTCCGCCAATTTGCCCAGATTTCGTGATCGAGTTGCGGTCTCGCACGGATCGATTAAAGCCACTTCAGACCAAAATGTTGGAGTATTGGGCGAGTGGATTGCGGTTGGGTTGGCTGATTAATCGTAAGGATCGGCAGGTGGAAATTTATCGTCAGGGACAAGAGATAAACTACCCAGACTTGCTAAGAGCTGAGGTCTGGGTTTTTAGTAGCCCGCTCAGTCATCGAACAAGCTAAGACTTCGGCGTGAGCGCTCAGTCGAACGCTGAACATACTTAATAGTTCGGCTTAGCTTGCACGATAACCCCGTGCCTCCAGGCTGGTTTATAGACAGCCCCACAAGTGCAATATTATTGGCTCCATTAAAG
>NZ_JAVJNP010000063.1:0-40997 GCF_040217205.1 Coleofasciculus sp. A1-SPW-01
GACATTTAAACCTTAATATCAATAATGGCGCAATCCTTGTAGTGCGTTTAGCGAAGCCATGCCGCAGGCTTTAGCGAAGCCATGCCGCAGGCTTTGCATCTTGCTCGCTACTAATACCCAATTTAAATGCATGACAGCTTACCCATGTAGGGGCGGGTTTATGGACTTCCATTACGCTATTGAGAATAACGTTGCTTCAAAACCCGCCCTTTTTCAATTGTCGTGACTAATTGTTTACCCATGTAGGGGCGGGTTTATGGGCTTTCATTACGAATTCTGATAATAACATTGCTTCAAAACCCGCCCTTTTGCAATTGTCGTGACTAAATAACCATTCATGAATTCTGAGGAATTAAAAGCGGAGGAACACTTTGTCACTCCTCAAGAACGAACAGGCATCAAATTACTTCCATTATTTGAACCGGAAATTTGGGTAGTTGTCGATGGCAGTTATCTACAGTCACAGAATAGTGCTGGGGCAGGAGTGGTTATCCTGAAACACCTCTCTCAGCAGGAGGAACAATCTGAGGCAAATTTTTCCATTGATTGGCAACACTATAGCTATCCACTAGAAAATTGTAGTAATTCAACCGATGCTGAAATTTTAGCCGCCATCAAAGGTTTAGAAATCGTCGCATCAGTGGCTGGACAAAAACGAATTCATTTAATTAGTGATCACTACACCGTTAGCACTCTTCCCACCCACCTTTTAGTCATCGAGTTAGGACTCAAAAATGCCAAACGTTACACTAAAGGGATGGAACAGTTTCCCTTACGAGAATTAGCCGATCTTTACTTACAATTGCAACCCTGTCAAATCCTATCTCTACAAGACATACAACCCGAAGGATTTAATCTAGTATTACTTGCGTGCCATCAAGCCACTCACAAGTTAGCCGCTAAAGCAGCGATGAGTATTGCCAGTAATAGCTGACAGAAGCTATGTTCGTAGTTGCGATGTCTTCGCCCTAAGCACGCATTCAGCCTAGAACTAAAGTTCTGGCTAAAAGATTAAACCCGTTAAAACGGGTTGAAATACTTACCCAGTCAGCTCGATTCTTACTTGAGCTTTTAGCAGGAAATTTATTCGGAAGTGAAGGGTATAAGGTATAAATAAACTTTTGTAACAAAGCCTTGACTCTGGAGCATCCATCCTTCAATCTGCTAAAATAATCCAAATTAAACCGAAAACTCTTAGCGCTACTCAAAGCTGTTAGCGCAGCTCTGAGCAGCTAACCCCCAAACTGAACAAGCAGTCTGGAGGCTAGAAGAAATAGTAACACTCCTCTAGCCACTCCGACTTTTTATGGCAATTTGTGCGGGGTGGCTAAGATTTTGGGTCAATCGATTTAGGATTGAGGATTTAGGCGTTTTTATGGCAAAACAGCCGATATTGCCACAAATCCAGCATCAACTGTCCTAAATCAAGCCAACGCTACCGCTCATACCCAAATCAGGAGTGATTCACCATGTCTCGTAACTTAATCACGGCTGGGATAATTGATCCTCGCCAATTTTCTCTGGACGAAGTACGCCTCCAAGTCGCCACATTTCTTAACATTCCCCTCCAACACATCGATCGCGTCGAATGCTGGCAACACCAAATCTGGGTCAAGCTAGTGGAATCCCGTGCTATCTTCGTCAGCTATCGCAACTTGCCCCTGTGGATTGACGCCGGATTAACCGCGATTGGGCGCTGTACCTCTCGTTCCCAGCTTGATGAATTAGGCGCAATCCTCCGCAGGGAACGCGACTGGTATGATCAGCATGACCAACCCGAAGCCGTGCAACCGTGGCGTCAAGCTTGGGCAAAACAGGCTGAATACCTGAGAAACCAGGAAGAACGCCTGAAACCCATTCGCGCCCATCAGGAAGCCGGACAGGATTGGTATGGGGCTTGGGAACGGGTACTCTACTGTTGCCGAGAGTTTAACCGACTTCAGGGATTAGCCGGGGAAATCAATCAACAAAGTCAGGAGTTTCAGGATTTACCTGAGATTATCCAAAAGATGCAGCAATTGTGGCATCAGCGCTGGCAAGATCTATCGAGTGCGATCGCCTAAAGCCTTCTCCAGTAGGATGGCAATTCACGACTCAAGTAAAATAGTATTTATACATCAGCTTTGCGACCAAGAGAACTTACCCAAGTAAGGAGGAAATCTATGGTTACAGTTGCACAAGCACCCCCCAGTGAACGCGCTCAATTTATTCAGAAAACCTACATGCATCTGGCTGGGGCGGTGGGAGCGTTTATTGCTTTAGAGTTTATACTCTTTCAAACTGGCATAGCCGCCCTATTAACCCAGTTTGTCACGGCAAGTCGGTTTAGCTGGCTGGCGATTCTGGCAGGTTTTGCGGTACTCGGTTGGTTCTCCAGAGAGTTAGCGGCTAAGGCGGATTCGGTCAACACTCAGTACGCTGGATTGGGGATTTACGTTGTTGCGGAAGCCCTGATTTTTGCCCCGATTCTGTACATTGCAGCTTATTTCTCAGATCCCACTGTTATCCCAACGGCGGGAATACTCACCCTTCTCATGTTTGCTGGTTTAACCGCCGTTGCTTTTACTACAGGCAAAGACTTTAGTTTTCTGGGTGGTATCTTAAAAGTTGGTGGATTAGTAGCCTTGGGACTAATTATCTGTAGCGTAATTTTTGGTTTCACCTTGGGCTTATTCTTTTCCGTGGTTATGGTTGCTTTTGCTTCCGCCGCGATTCTCTACGATACTTCTAAGGTGATGCATCATTACTCATCCCATCACTATGTTGCAGCTTCACTAGAATTATTTGCGTCAGTGGCATTGCTATTCTGGTATTTGCTGCGGATTGTGATGGCGCTATCGTCTCGTCGCTAAACCTGTTCTATCTTATAGCCTAATTCTATAGCTAAGCGTGAGATTACTATTAAAAAAATTCATTCATTAGTAGTGTCACGCTTACTTTTATCTGGTTGGACAAAAACAGACAGAAATAGTATGAGAATCAGTAATACTAATTCAATGGATGTCATAGTTTCAGTAAACTTAAGGCAAAATCTATTTCACATTCAGCCGATTGCGGATCAAGTTTTCCGTCATCTGAGCAAGCTGATCTAACTTTTCTTTATTCTCCTGCGCCCGTTTCTCATAGTCTTTCTTGCGAATAATTGCCGCCCGCGCTAAGTCTTCCCGGTTTTGTTTTAGCGCTTGAATGGCGACTTTCTGCCAAGCGCTTATCTCTCGGACATCTTGATTGTACTGCGGTTGCAGCGTATTCCAAACACCTTTAATCTCGGCTAGGGCTTTGGTTAATAAGCGATTGGCTTTGTCCGGATCTTTCTCTTGTAGCGCTCGTTTAATCGGTTCGTATAAATTCTCAGTATTCATCTGAGTCATTATGGGAATAAAATTTTTAATTTGCGGACTTTCACTCACGCCAGTTTTACACCAGACGGCAAAGTGTTCGCAGTTGTTGAATAGCAGATTATAGTTTCGTTCCCCTAAACGACTTTCAGCGCGGCGAATGACTACATCAGGTATAAAATGAGTGGGATACTGTTTGACATAGATTTTTCCACCTCTAGCAAATGTCGGTAAAGAGGTGCGTTCAATGGTTTCACTGGGTTTGCGGTAGTGGATAACCGTACCGTCGCCACAGTCAATCCCATAATGTTTGTAGACGCCTTGTCGGTTGAACAATTCTCGATAAGCGTAAATTAGATCGCCTCGTGCCATACTTGCCTTTTGTTATTTGTTTACGTCATTTTTCATTTGTTATACTCGCTGTCGCCAGAACCAAGCTACGTCATTCGTTCTTTGTTTTGTGAATTTCACCGTCAAGAAAAGAGTATACGAGTGTAGATTGATGTTTCGATGTCCTTCAAGAGAGTAAAATCGAATGGGAAAGCCTATTACACTCCAGAATGAGCCAAATTTCTCCATCAACCTTGACTTCTGCCCCTCTCAACCCGCTTAAGCAACCCACAGGCTGGTTTTATGCCTTGTGGAAGTTTTCTCGCCCTCATACGATCATCGGTACTACTCTAAGTGTATTGGCATTGTATGTGATTGCCTTAGCGATTACCGACGGTGCGATCGCACTCTCAAATTTAACTCAACTCTTGGGTACTTGGATATCCTGCTGTTGCGGTAATATCTACATTGTGGGACTCAATCAACTCGAAGATGTGGAAATTGACCAGATTAATAAGCCTCATCTTCCCATCGCGGCGGGGGAGTTTTCCAGAAGACAAGCTAAACTGATTGTTACCATAGCTGGACTCTGTGCGTTACTGTTAGCCCGGATACTGGGAGGCTGGTTATTTCTCATGGTTAGCGTCAGTTTAGCCATTGGTACAGCGTATTCCTTACCACCTATCCGATTGAAGCGGTTTCCCTTTTGGGCAGCACTTTGTATCTTCTCAGTGCGAGGTGCTGTGGTCAATTTAGGACTATTCTTGCATTTTAGCTGGGTATGGCAACAAGGTGAAGCGATGACGCCAACGCCTGCGGTGTGGGGATTGACGTTATTTGTTTTGGTGTTTACTGTCGCGATCGCGATTTTTAAGGATGTCCCGGATATTGATGGAGATAAGTTATACAATATCACCACGTTCACGATTCGACTGGGTAAGCCAGCAGTGTTTAACATCACCCGATGGATTATTACCGTCTGCTATTTGGGTATGATTCTCGGTGGAGTGCTACTGTTTGACGTGGTTAACCCCCTTGTCTTGGGGATAACACACTTGGCGGCGTTAGTTTTGGTTTGGTGGCGTAGTCAGAATGTAGATTTGCAGGATAAAGTCGCGATCGCCAGTTTCTATCAATTTATCTGGAAACTGTTCTTTTTGGAATATCTGATGTTTCCCGCCGCTTGTTTATTAGCCTGAAACACTGATTACACGGATTTATGGGAGAGACTGAGGTGGGAAGGTAGGATGTTAGTAACACTGATTTCTCAGATTTAAAGAGAAGATGATGGTGGGGAGGTATTCGGTTAGTCACACCCTATGACACGGAGGTGTTAGTTTTCAATGGAAAGAGGATGATTAGCTTGTCGGAGGGATTATTTAATTTTCTGTGTCAATCTTTGTCACTCAATCGCTCATTTTCTGCTTATCTCATTCAATCTGTGTAATCGGTGTTATTCAATTAATCTGTCTAATCTGTGTTTAATTTAAGTTGGATAGCGGCTACAGTCGTTAGTGTCGGTTTAGTAACGGTTATTTTTTTGATTGGTAAGACGATCGCGATCGCGTCGTTGTTTCAAAAGGCGATCGCCCTTTATCAGCAACAGGATTACCCAGAAGCGGAAACGGTATTTCGCCAAGTGATTCACCGACAACGCAGTAATGATATGGTGCGCTTACTGCTAGGTAATACACTCCTGGCACAAAATAAATGGGATGAAGCGGTAGCTGTCTTCCAGGATCTGATCGCGCGATCGCCAAAAACGGTGGATGGGTATGTCAAGTTAGCCCAAGCCTTGATTGAACAAGGGAAACCTGATCAAGCGATGCCTATTGTTGAGGAGTTGATCCAGCGCCATCCTCAAAACACAGACATTCCTTTTAGCGTCGGTTTAATCCTATCCAACATTAATCGACTAGACACGCTAATTGAGTCGTATCAGACGTTGAGCCAGCAGTCTCCGGAAAAAGCTATTTTACGTTTAAATCTAGCCAATAGCTTGATGATTCAAGAAAACTGGGAAGCCGCTATAGAAGAGTATCGTGAAGCGATTCGTCTTAATATTAAAAAGCCACAAGCGTATTGGTATTTAGGAGATGCGTTGAGACAAAAGGGTCAATTGGATGAAGCCCTCAGCGTTTGGCGAGAGGCAATTGTCCGTTATCCTAATGATCAGGAAGCTCAGTTAAGAATTCGACAAGCGCTAAAAGAACAAGGTAAATTTGGGTAAAAGGGTGTTTTTCAGGAAGTTATCCTCTTTCTCCCCCATCTTCCTACACCCCCACACCTCTACACCCCTACACCCCCGCACCCCCTCACCCAAAACCCTATCATGTCTGATCAGGATATCGTTCTCAACGCCAAAACCTACGAGTCACTCCAAGCAGAATTAGCCTATCTGCGATCGCGTGTGGCACAATTGGACGCGATGAGAATGCCAGAACCGACTCAAGTTGCCCAGCAAAAGGCGCTGTTGGCTGTGGTGACTAAAATTCGGGAATCTCTGGATTTGGAGAGTATCTTTAAATCAACCGCTACAGAAGTGCGTCAACTGCTGAATGCGGATCGGGTGGGGATGTTTCGCTTTGATCCAGAGTCTGGCTGTCGCCGTGGGGAAGTTGTCTCTGAAGATGTAGTGTCGCCGTTTACGTCAGCCATCGCCACCAAAATAGAGGATGAGTGTTTCGGCGAAAGACATGCGACTCATTATCAGCAGGGGCGGATTTGGGCGGCTGAAGATATTTATGCCTTGAATTTACCCGATTGTCACATTATAATTTTATCACGTTTCCAAGTTCGAGCCAACTTGGTTGTGCCGTTACTCAAGGGGAATCAGCTTTGGGGGTTGTTGTGTATTCACCAATGTTCGCGCCCCCGTCAATGGCAAAGTAATGAAATCGAGTTTGTCCATCAAATTGCCATTCATTTAGGTGTGGCGTTGCAGCAAGCGGAGTTTGTGGCGCAATTGCAGATGCAGTCAGAGTTATTGACGAAAGCGGTTAATCAAGCGGTTGAACGAGAAAAAGCAGTTGCGGCTATTATTGATAAGATTCGGCGATCGCTCGATATTAATACTATATTCCAGACGACAACTCAAGAAGCACGGCAGTTGCTGAATGCGGATCGGGTGGCAATTTATCGGTTTAATCCCGATTGGAGTGGTGAATTCGTGGTTGAATCGGTGGCTGAGGGCTGGAAACCATTAGTCCAAGGGCAATATCAAGATCCCCAGTTATGCCAAAATATTAGTAATTGTAGTATTAAATCCTTAGCCAATCCTCAAATTATTGATACCTATCTCCAGCAAACTGAAGGCGGGGACTTTATCAAAGGTGAAGTCTTTCGGGTTTGTCGTGATATTTATACCGCCGGGTTTTCGGATTGCTATATTCAAAGCTTAGAACGCTATCAGGCAAGAGCATACACAATTATTGCGATTTACAAAGGTAAAAACCTCTGGGGACTTTTAGCCGCGTTTCAAAATTCCGCACCGCGATCCTGGGATGAGACAGATATTAATTTTCTGGTGCAAATTAGCGCTCAATTAGGGGTAGCGATTCAACAAGCTGAACTCCTCGGAAAAGCCCAACGGCGATCGGCAGAATTGCAAACCACACTGGAGGCGCAATTACAACAACGGGCGGATGAGTTAGCCCAGGAAGCGGAACGGGAAAGGGCGTTAGCTCAGGTTATCGATAAAATTCGCCAAACGTTAGATTTAGATACAATTTTCCAAACGGCGGCTACCGAAGTCCGGCAATTGTTGGATGTTGAACGAATTGCCATTTATAAATTCCGCGAGGATTATTTCGGCGATTTTATTTTTGAATCGGAAGCAGGAGATTTACCAAAACTGGTGGGGAGTGCTTGGGATGATACCTATTTAAGTAAACATCAAGGTGGTCGATTACGCCACAATGAAGCATTTTTTGCTGATAATATCTATAAAGCAAATTTAACCGATTGTCATATTGAAACCTTAGAATCATTTGGGATTAAATCCTTTGCGGTTGTGGCGTTATTTAAAGGGGAAAAACTATGGGGAATGCTGAGTGCTTTTCAACATAGTAAACCCCGCCATTGGCAAGAACGGGAAGTTAAGTTACTTATGCAAGTGGCAGCCCAATTAGGGGTAGCATTGCAACAGTCGGAATATTTGGAGTTATTGCAAGCTCAAGCCGTCCAGCAAGCCAAGGCTGCTGAACAGGCGCGGGCATTAGCACGGGTGATTGAAAGCATTCGCCAAACCTTAGATATTGATCAGATTTTTAGTACGACGACCCAAGAAGTACGGCAAATTCTTAACTGCGATCGCGTCGTAGTTTATCAATTTAATCCGGACTGGAGTGGAGATTTTGTCTCCGAATCAGTAGCATCAGGTTGGTCGCCCTTAGTCGGTTCTGAGCTGAAATCGGTTTGGTCAGATACCTGTTTACAAAAAAGTCAAGGGGGTCGATTCAAAAGTCATGAAAATATTGTCGTTAATGATATTTACCAAAGGATTTACTCGACCTGCCATGTCAAATTGTTAGAGGTATTTCATATCAAAGCTTACTGTTTAAGCCCGGTTTTTGTCGGTGACAAGCTGTGGGGATTATTGGGGGCGTATCAAAACTCCAGTCCCCGTCATTGGGACGCCGCAGAAATTAGTTTACTGACACAGGTGAGTAATCAGTTGGGCGTGGCGCTACAACAAGCCGCTCTCATGGCTCAACTCAAAGATGCTAAGGAAGCGGCTGATGCGGCGAACCGGGCTAAAAGTGAGTTTTTAGCGAATATGAGCCATGAACTACGGACTCCCTTGAATGCGATTCTGGGTTTTGCCCAAGTAATGACCCGCGACTCGACGTTAACTTCAACTCAACAGGAGTATTTAGGAATTATTGCTCGCAGTGGTGAACATTTACTCACGCTGCTCAATGATGTACTAGAAATGTCTAAAATAGAAGCGGGTCGGATTACATTAAATGAAACCAGTTTTGATCTGTATCGCTTACTCAAAAGTTTAGAAGAAATGCTCCAGCTCAAAGCGGCATCAAAGGGCTTACAGCTAATCTTTAATTGTGATTCTGACGTTCCCCAATATGTGCGGACGGATGAGAGTAAGTTGCGTCAGGTTTTAATTAATTTATTGGGAAATGCAATTAAATTTACCGGGGAAGGGAGTGTAACCTTGTCTGTAGAGACGTGCCATGGCACGTCTCTAGGCACGTCGGGAAACCAATCTGTAGAACCAGGTTTGACTGATAAGGTTACCCCCTTGCACAGACGCGCCATGGCGCGTCTCTACACTAAACCCGCCCTGTTTGGGGAACGGGATATAATTGCCCAATCCCCAATCCCCAATCCTCAATCCCTCATCACCTTTGCAGTCGAAGACACGGGTCCAGGAATTGACTCAGCCGAACTCGATACCTTATTTGAAGCCTTTATCCAAACCGAAACCGGGCGCAAATCTCAAGAAGGTACAGGATTAGGCTTACCGATTAGCCAGAAATTTGTCCAACTGATGGGAGGAACCATCGCCGTCAGCAGTGTATTGGGTCAAGGAACAACGTTTCGGTTTACAATTAAGGTTAATCCCGCTCAAGCGGCTGACATTGAGATTCAACAGTCTAAACGGGCGATTGGTTTAGCCCCCAATCAACCGACTTATCGGATTCTGATTGCTGATGATAAATGGGAAAGTCGGGTGTTGCTGGTTAATCTAATCGCACCGATGGGGTTTGAGGTGCAGGAAGCGGAAAATGGACAGCAAGCTGTTGAACGTTGTCAGAGTTGGCAACCTCACCTGATTTGGATGGATATGCGGATGCCTGTGATGGATGGTTATGAAGCCACTCGTCGAATTCGACAATCGTTGCAGGGTCAAGCCACGGTAATTATAGCCTTGACTGCTAGTGTTTTCGATAAACAGCGATCGGTTGTTTTGTCCGCAGGCTGCGACGATTTTGTTAGCAAGCCGTTTCAGGAAGAGGTTATCTTTGAAAAAATGGCGCAACATTTAGGCGTGCGTTATTTGTATGCAAAAGCTGAACCTCTCTCTCTCACATCGCCGGATACGTCGCCAGCACCATTGCAGGAAACTGCTTTACAAGAAACGTTGGCACAAATGCCGATTGAATGGCTGGCACAACTGCACAAAGCTGCACTCAGCGCTAGAGAGAAAGTGATAATCCAGCTTATTGCCCAAATTCCAGAAGAGCAACTATCTCTGGCTCAAACCTTAACCCAATGGGTTAACACCCTTTGTTTTGATCGCATAGTGGATTTAACACAGCCCCTCCTTCATGAGTGAACGTCAATCTCAAGCCATCAAGGGAGACATATTAATTGTCGATGATATCCCTGATAATTTACGTATTTTGTTTACCATGCTGGCGAACCAAGGCTATGAAGTTCGTCGGGTCATTAGTGGGAAACAGGCACTGAATGCGGTTAATACTGATCCGCCAGATTTAATTTTGCTGGATATTAAAATGCCGGAAATGGATGGGTATGAAGTTTGTCAACGCTTGAAAGCTGACGAGAAAACCGCCGAAATTCCGGTAATTTTCTTGAGCGCCCTTGATGAAGTCTGGGATAAAGTGAAAGCCTTTGAAGTGGGTGGCGTAGACTATATTACAAAGCCCTTTCAACTCGAAGAAGTGATAGCGCGGGTTAAAACCCAACTAACTTTACGCCATATTCAACAGCAACTCCAAGCTCAAAACGCTACCCTAGCAGAGGCAAAAGAAGCCGCAGAAGCCGCTAACCGAGCGAAAAGTGAATTCCTGGCAACCATGAGCCATGAAATCCGCACCCCTCTGAATGCGGTGATTGGGTTAACCGGAATTTTAGAGAATACAAAACTGGATGCCCATCAACAGGATTTGGTAGAAACGATTCGCCAAAGTGGGGAAACCCTACTGATCACAATTAATGATGTGTTAGATTTTGCCAAGATTGAATCGGGTAAACTAGAACTTGAATTCAAACCCTTTAATCTACGTGACTGTCTGGAAACCGCTGTTGATCTGTTTGCGCCCAAAGCAGTACAAAAGGGATTAGAATTAACTTATTTTATTGATCCAGAAGTCCCCTCTACTCTGGTCGGAGATGTCACCCGCCTGCGCCAAATTCTGATCAATTTGTTGAGTAATGCAATTAAGTTTACTGATGTGGGAGAAGTTAGCGTTTCAGTCAAGGTTGAACATTGCTATGTCACCAATTCGACTCAAAACCAGGATAGCCATACCTCGCCGACTGTTTGTATTTTGTTTTCGGTAAAAGACACAGGAATTGGCATTCCGAAAGACCGTTTTAACCGTTTGTTTCAACGCTTTAGTCAACTGGATTCTTCAACCACTCGCCAGTATGGGGGTACGGGACTAGGTTTAATTATTTCTAAACAATTAAGTGAAATGATGGGGGGAGAAATTTGGGTAGACAGTACCTTGGGTGAAGGGTCTACTTTTTCCTTCTGTGTTGTTTTAAGCGTAGATCAAGATGCGTCTGAACCGAATTTAACAACTCCTCAACCTCAGCTTGCAGGTAAACGAGTTTTAATTATTGATGATAATCCGACAAGTTGCCAAATTTTAACCCAGCAAACCCAATGTTGGGGCATGATTGCCCGAAGTACTCAATCGGGAAATGAAGCCTTGGCTTGGCTCAATCAGAAAGAAGCCTTTGATGTGGCAATTATCGATCGGCAAATGCCCGAAATGAACGGGCTAACTCTGGGTCTACAAATCCACAACCAATCAGGTTTCAAAGAATTGCCTTTGGTATTATTAACGCCTATAGGAAAAATGACGACTAAAACGTCTTTAATTGAGCGTCATTTTGCTGCTTGTTTACCTAAACCGATTAAACTTGGGCAACTTTATAATACGTTGACTCAAGTTTTAGGAAGGCAAGCGACTGCTATTAAGTCTCAGCCTGCTTCACCAGAATCTGGAGATTCACCTCTTGCCCAACAGTTGCCGTTACGGATTCTTTTGGCTGAAGATAATATAGTCAATCAAAAGGTAGAATTATTGCTGTTGAAACGTTTAGGTTATCAAGCTGATTTGGTCAGTAATGGACAGGAAGTTCTTGATGCCATCTCCCGTCAATCCTACGATGTCATATTAATGGATGTACAGATGCCAGAAATGGATGGTTTAACCGCTACCCGTTATATTTGCCAAAACTACTCCCAGCGCCCTTGGATTATTGCGTTGACAGCTAATGCGATGCAGGAAGATCGAGAAACGTGTTTAAAGGCGGGGATGGATGATTATATTAGTAAACCGATTCGTCAAGCCGATTTGATTCGCGTCTTTAAAATGATTCCTTTGCGCCAAGCACCAACACTGTAGGGGCGCACCGACGTGCGCCCATAAAACCTGCTTGATAACTTAGTTGAAAAGCGCTGTATGTTTATGTAGCAACGATTTTAATCGCCGTGGCAAAAGGGTGTAACTTTTAATTGAACAGAAAGGGTTTGACAGATAAAATCATACGCTCTAACTCAGTTTTGTTATGTTTGAGAAGCTCATGTCCCCACAATTCATTCGTGTTATCCGAACAGTCTTGTGCTAGAACGTCTCCAATTTCCTCAAAACTTTTGTTGATATCTCGCTTTAAATTCTCAGGTTCAGATTGCACTCCCAGAATGAATACTCTTTCTTTGAGGTCATCTGGAATTTGACTCTGTGCGTAACTCAACCGATTTTCACGGTTATCAAAGTCAATCAGCAACACTATCATTCTTTGTGGGAATTTTCGCATTGTTCGCACATAATCATTCGTGAATTGTTCCACGGTTCTTTGCCAACCACCAGTGGGTGGCAAAACCTGAATAGCACGAGCATTAAGGTTGGGAGATTGAATAAATCCGTTGGCAATCTGGCGATTAGCATCGTCTTCAGGTAACACAAGAATGTGAGGTTTATACTGGTTTGGACTCATAGCTCTATGTCGCCACAAATCAAGGTATTTATCAGATCGCCTGTCACAGGAATATCACTGAGCAATCTGACCAAAGTTGGCTCTAAGTGACTTTTTCGATCAAGGACAAAAGTATTGTCATCCGAAAACTTTCGGATAGCCTCTTCATTGTGTGATGTCGCTAAAATTTGTCCTTTCTGCTTAAATGAACGTCGCAATGACATTACAAAATAACCAATTTCTGATAAGGAAAGATAATTTTCCGGTTCATCCCAAAAGCAAAAAATTGAACCATAATATTCGTTAGCAGCTAACACAACAGCGCAAACAAAAAAGCATTTTTCACCGTCAGATAAGTCTTTAAAATTAATATGAAGATTCGCATTATTGGCTTCAAACCGAACAATCATGCTTTTGGAGTCTTTGCCAACTGGTTGATTCAAAAAATCTTGAATATCTGGCATAACGTCTCGGAGATATCTATAAATCTTTGTGTAGGCAGCAGGATAGCGACTGAGTAATCCAGAAATCCACTCCCCAAAGTTTGAACCATCTCGCCTTGGCTCCAAGGTGTCGCCCTTGGAGTCTCCTGTCATCAAGCTGGGGATTGGCGCTAAAATGATCATCTGAGCTAGCCAAGTCTTAAAAATATGAAGCGGATCAGTCTCAGATTGCTCCTGAATTACGGGAAGGGCAACCAGATGCCAATCCAACCGAAACTGAGCCTCACGATTTTGGGTGCTGCTGTAAAGAGTGACTTGAGCTTCTTTTCGAGAGTAAATTGGATCTCCTGAAACTAGCAATTGCTCCTCAGAAACTCGCAGTTCGCTAAATTTTTCCGGTAACTCTAATGCTAAAACATAGTTGTACAATTTATGATCAAGTAATACTTCTATTTCAAAGCGAATCGGAACATCAGATCTTCTTCGAGCAAAATCTTTCGAGCTAATAATGTCTAATTGTTCAAGGTCGCGTATTCTATTGACACCTTGACTAATTTTCTGAAGTACTTCTAATGCATCGGCAATCGTTGATTTACCTGAACCATTTTTTCCAATCAACAGAGCAGATGGCATTCCCTTTAGGATTAGCTCAAAGTTTTCTAGGCATCTGAAGTTGTGTACATATAGTCTTTGCAGCATAACCTAATGATTCTTAGCCGTGTAAATTGAAAGAACTTGTGAGCGAATGTACTTATTGTAAACGATATGGATTCACCCACATTCCGATTTTTACGCTATTCTTTTGCCAAACGCCTAACTTACGGAGGTGGGGGCTGGACATCCAAGGCAGTTAAGTACCAAGCAACTTATCCCAGAACGTAAAGTACAATCCGTAGTGTACAGTGTACTGGCGATGATGTATCGAATGATATGTTGCCCCGATAAACCACTTCCCCAGCCAGTGGTGAAGAAATGATGAGGGAAATAGCTCGAATCCCAGATGAGACACTACTGCCCATATTGTCATCGTAATTAGTGCAGCAGCCAAGGTGATAAAATGGAGCGGAACGATAAAGATTACAACCACAAAGAAGAGTGACTGTATAATTGCTTCTGGAAGGTCAAAGGCGAAGGAACTCCAGGGCGTTGGTTCTCCCGAACGGTGGTGTCCAGAATGCATCCATTTAAACAGCCAAGGGTGGTGAAAAAGGCGGTGGATAAAGTAAAAGTATGTATCCTGAAGCACAAGCACGGCAACAAAACTAACTCCTATATACCACAGTCCATAGTCATCTGGGTTAGTATAGAGGAGTGTTACTCCCAAACCGTACTCTGATAAGATTAGCGCTGCACAAAAAGCAAAAACAGTTGCCGATAAAATCGATAATACGATATCATTTCTGATGGAATCATTCATCAGTGGCTTCAGACGCAAACTGTTGTTGGCGAGGAACTTTCCCAGAACGACATAAAAGAGCCAATAGGCTCCCCCAGCAATAAGAAAGTATCGGACAAGAGTGATTCCAAAAAAGACTAAGTAATAATACTCAAATGAGTGGTTTGTTAACTCCTTCGTAATTTGCAAATTTCCTCCTTTTTATTTTTAAATCTGACTTCAGCTAATTGAATTCCCCTCAGATGCTTTTTCAAAGAGGTACATATTTAATGTTTAATGAAACTATTGCCATTGACGCTATCATCAACGACTTACTTATGGTCTCACATCTAGTTAATTAATAAAAAATGCCCACAGATAGATTTTGGGCATCTTTCCTCAAATTGACGTTTGATACAGCAGTTTGTTCTGCTATGCGGTACATTGTCGATCCCCCTAAATCCCCGTGCAATAAAAGCGAAGCAACATCTGGTTTCCCCCATGGAACAAAAAGCGAAGCATCCCCTGGCTTCCCCCATGGAACAAAAAGCGAAGCATCCGCTGGCTTCCCCCATGGAACAAAAAGCGAAGCATCCGCTGGCTTCCCCCATGGAACAAAAAGCGAAGCATCCGCTGGCTTCCCCCATGGAACAAAAAGCGAAGCATCCGCTGGCTTCCCCCTTTTTAAGGGGGACGGGAGGGGGATCTAATAGGGGGACGGGAGGGGGATCTAATAGGGGGACGGAAGGGGGATCTAATAGGGGGACGGAAGGGGGATCTGAAGGGGGACTTTGATCTACTGTACTTTATTACAGCGCAAAGCGCTGTATCATGTCTGGTCAAATCCCCCTAATAAAAACGCCTTTTTAAGCTTGCATGGCAAGGTTTTTGACCGTTTAGGCATCAAAACGAAAACACTGGTTGGGTCAAAAAATGGCTTTCCACCCTTGTGTGGTATACCATCTACACTCATGCAGCAAGCCCTACTTATTGAATACTTTCCTCTCCATAAAAAGCGGCTCTATCGACAGGAGACCATGGCTGAAGTTTGCTGAGTAAGGCGGGATCAGGTTGAATGCGCTGAATTTGCCCTTCTACTTTAGGACTATCGGGTCGGAGGGATTGTCCGCAAATGAGTAAAAACGACCACTGATAAGTCTTGCCAATTTCCAGAGTTGGTGCATCAATGGGTAGTTTAAAGCTGACCAAACCTCTCTGGTTAGGAAGTGATACGGTTTTTTGGTAGAAATACTCTTCTGTTTCATCCTTGAGAATAAATACAGCGTCTTGAGCTACTGTTGGTGGGATGTAAACAAAGAATGTGGGACGTTCGGCTACCGTGAATCCATGATTTGTGGCTAATTGGAACGGTGTAACTGATGTTCCCAGCTCACTTGTGTCATTGGGGCATACACCACCATCCCGTGAGGCTCCCCCGGCTGAATCTTTGGGCGCTCCTTTCCTGTCGGGAATAAAGGTCGCACTGGCTGTTTCAGACAGGGGTATGGTTTCAGCACGTAATGATACAGCTAAACTACCAACCAGTAGCAGCTTTAGGAAAAGACCTACTGACAAAAATGCAAGCGGTTGAGGTGTATGTTTCCAAGCCATGATAAAAAACCCTCGTGAAGAAGAATGAGTTGTAGTGCATCACAGGGATTTTAAGCGGCATCCCATAACAGACAGACAAATAAAACAGGTATTTTACTAAATTAATGGCAATTTGTCTATTTATTTTTGAGCATACCAATTCCCTAGTAAAGCAACTGAAGAATGAGAGAGTACCTACAACCCTGGATGTGTCGCCCCGGTTAACACTTAGTTTTTATCGTGGAGTGTGGGGTCACACCCCTTAATTATTATTAATACCCAGTATAGTATCATAACGTGGAATGAACCGTGCCTATAAACATAAATTCTTCACGTTTGTCAATACTTAGACAATAGGTAGGGCTTACTGCAAAAACCGGAAACCCTTAAAAATAAAGCTTTTGACGACGATTAAAGTTGATTTAGTGCAAGCTTCTCAGCCTCGATAGATAAAAAATTCTACCCAATAGCTAAGCTGTTCGGCATTTAAACCTTAATGTCAATAATGGCGAAAGCCTTGTAGTGCGTTTAGCGAAGCCATGCCGCAGGCTTTGCATCTTGCTCGCTACTAATACCCAATTTAAATGCATGACAGCTTACAGCAGTTTGCTCTGCTATGCGGTACATTGTCGATCCCCCTAAATCCCCCTTAAAAAGGGGGACTTTGATCTACTGACTGTACTTCATGACAGCGCGAAGCGCTGTAATAGCGAGCGAGACTAATAGCAAGCAAGACTAATAGCGAGCAAGACTAATAGCGAGCAAGACTAATAGCGAGCAAGACTAATAGCGAGCAAGACTAATAGCGAGCGAGACTAATAGCGAGCGAGACTAATAGCGAGCGAGACTAATAGCGAGCGAGACTAATAGCGAGCGAGACTAATAGCGAGCGAGACGCTCGCACTACTGTTCCCCTCTGCCTTCTGTCATTCAGGGAACAGGCTTTGCGTCAAAGCCAATTTCCGACTAAGACAAAGGGCGCCCAGTAAAAGGGATGCTGATAATTAGGTTGACGTAGAAGAGTGAGTTGAGCCTGACGCAGGGCTTGGGCTTTACTCACTTGAGATTGGGTGAGTTGTCGATAAAACTCAACCATCAACTGAGCCGTCGATTCATCATTAACTGACCATAAGGTTGCTAGAGTACTACGAGCGCCCGATCGCACGGCTAATCCAGCCAATCCCAAAGCCGCTCGCTTGTCCCCTGTCGCCGTTTGGCAAGCACTGAGAACGAGCAGTTCAATCGGGTTGGTATTCTGTCGCTGTCTGGTTTGTAGGAGTTGATCCAAATCTTTCACCTTGATCCGCCCATTCCAAGTGAGCAGAAATGTGTTCTCGGCTTTGGAACTAAACTGTCCATGAGTCGCTAGATGAACCACTGGAAAGGGAGTCGCTTCAATTTGCTCTTGCAGCGCTTGATGGGTAAACTGTTGATTTAAAAAGACCTTAGTCGGAATTTGGGCGGCGATGTTTTCCACTTCCAATTCCACAGCGGGGAGAGCCGGAAAACCGTCCCGCGCCTCGGTGAGTCCAGCAGTTAAGGCTTTCAGTTGCTGAGGAAGGAGCGATCGCGGCTCGATCAGTTGTAATCCTACGGATAGCGCGATATTGTAGTTTTCAATCAGATACTGCTCTCCATCGTAGAGCGCCGCCATGGGCAAATTCCGCAACGCACCATCCAGAACAAAGACCAGGGTTTTAATCTCATTCTCTTTTAACTCTTGTTCAATCGGTCGAATCAGCCAATCATAAACTTGTTGGGACAGGCGTAACCGTTCTTTAGTAGACCACACGGGATTTAAGGCTTGTAGGAGTTGCTCAATGGTGCTGTCGATTTGAGTCTCAGTTACATCAGTTTGAAAATAGCGCAGGGGTTTTCCGGGTAGGGAGACAATAACCGCCAAATGATTGGGCAAAATAATCGGGTAAATGACCGAAGCTTGGGGATCAATCTGGTCAATAGCTTGGCGTTGCACTTGCCAACAGGCTTCCCGAAAGAAATTCTCTAATTCTGCTAATCTCAGGGATTCAATGGTTTCACGAGCTTCTTGGAGCTGCTCTGGCGTCGGCTGATTTCTTAAGAGCAATTCCACCAAATTGCGATAAATCGGTTCAACGGTTTCTCGAAAGGAAAATTGTACATCAGGATTAATCGCCACCAAATCACTGCGTAAGGATTGCAGGGTATGAACCGCTTCTCGATTTGCCGCGATCGCGCCTGTCAGATTACCTTGATGTTGGAGTATCTGACTCAGTTGCCATTGCCAACGATAGGCGATTTCAGTGGCTTGTATTCCTTGCGCCAAAGTTAACGCCTTCTCCGTTAACCCTCGCGCCTCTAACCACTGCTGTGTCTCCATATAAAGATGTCCCAATTGACCCAAGGCGTAAGACTCGGCTCTTGTATCATTAAGCTGTCTGGCTTGGTGGATCGCTCTAGCTAACAATTGGGCGATCGCGCGGGGAAACCCTTTATGATCTTCGAGGGTATGGTTTTGAGGGTGTAGGGGCGGGTTTAGAGACTTTCTGTTAGCTATTGATGGTGGTAACGTGTCTACAAAACCCGCCCTGACTAAGTATTGAGATAACTCCCCCATCTCCCTCTGATCCCCTGCACCTCTGCTCCCCATTTTTATCAAACTCTCAGCAAAATTCACTTGAGCATAAACCGCCGCCCGATTTAGGGGTAAGTTGGATAATTGAGCGTAAATTTGGGGGACTAAGGTTTGGGTGTCTGTCCAATTTTGGGTTTCAATCAGCAGGCTGAGTTGGTTAAGTTGGGCTTCAACTTGGGTGAGAGGGCTGATTGCTGTTGAGGCGGCTTGTTGATAATAGGCGATCGCCTCTTCAAATTCCTGTAACGCTCTAGCTGTATTTCCCAGGCTAAATAGCGTCGCACTTTGGTCTGATGCTGAATCGAAGCGCTGAGTTATTGCCAAACTTTGCTGCAAAACCTGTTGTGATTCCTCCAGATTACCCACCACTTGCAGCGCGACGCCCAAACTCCGTAATCCGGCGGCTTTGAGTAACGAATCGGCTTGAGTTTGGAGTTGGGTTTGCACTCGCTCTAAGGTAATCTGCGATCGCCGATAGAGTCCCAACGCTTGTAGAACTTGGGCTTGATTAATTTGGCTCCCGAATATACCCGTTTGATCCCCCGCGTCTTGATACGCCTGTTCTGCCTGTTTCCAGGTTTCTAAAGCCGCTTCCATTTGTCCTTGGGCATAGTGGAGACTGGCTTGAGTATTCAGTAGTTGGGCGAGAAGGCGTTGATGATTGGGGGTGGGTTTGAGCAGATTAGCGACTAGATTTAAGCTTTGGGTAATCGTTTGTTCCGCCTCCTGCCATTGTCCCAACTCTTGATAGGCTAAGGAGAGATAACTTAAACTCAGGGCATGGTGGATGCGATCGCCTCGATCTTGATACCCTTGCATCGCCTGTTGCCAAACCCTAATCGCTTGCCAAAAGCGCCCCGCTGCATAGAGGGCTTTACCTTGTTCGAGTTGAGTTAAAGCATTGTCATCCTCCTGAACTGAGTTTATATCCTGTTCCCTGTGATACTGTTCCCGACTCAAGACTTGAATCTGAGTTGATCCCGTAAGCGGTATCGGCGGATGCTGCGCTAGGGTGGGAAACACCCACATTATCAGGAACAATGTGAGTAATCCTAACCCGATACAGCGACTGAAAACCTTGAGGCGTGAGGAGAATATCGCTATTTTTTGAGTTCGCGATCGCCTTACAGCCATTTTCAGTCTGATGCGGGGCAAAAAAGTCACTGCAATCCTTGTTTTTACAGCTTTGCAATTATGGGCAATCGTCAGGACATGATATGAACCCGTTTTAACGGGTTTAAGCTTTTAGCCCGAACTTTAGTTCAGGGCTTAATTTCGTTCGAGGACGTGCTTATAACTTAATTTAAGCATGTTGCTGATTTATACCAGGAACTGTGGGGAGTAACGTCAGGAAGATGAGCCACTAACTCAACCTGACCTTGGGAATTAATGATCCATCCTTGGGCTTCTACGATAGGTGAGCGACGCTCAGAAGGAGATTCTCCCCTATCTCCCAGACTTTCTACAGTCACGTCTCTACTAGCCCCGCTCCCAGACGGTACATGCAACGTCTCTACATAATCCCCCTCCTCTTCATTCAACGCCAGAACCCGTAAATCCTGCCAAAGGGTTCGACCTCGCAGGGTTTGAGTGGGGTCTTCGGGTAAACCTCCTCGTCCAGTTACCACAAAGGAATTGCCTTGCTCCACATCGCAAGCTGTAACAATTTGGTTATTGGGTTCAATAAAGTTTTCTGGTAACCGGATTAATCCTTGATTGGGATCAATTGCTTGAATATTGATATTGACAATCCCTTTAAACTCAGCTCCAAGTGCTGATGTCGCCGTAATATCACTCTCTGGAGTTAGCGCTTCTCGAAACTGCGTACCAAAAATACCAAACGCATTAACCGTAACCCGACCCCCTGCTCCCGCTTGAGCATTAGCACTAATATCGCTATTGTTAAGTGCTACTAAATTACCCGTATCAATTCTAATATTACCGCCATTAGCATTCTCCGCATTCGTGCTGATTTGGCTCTGATTCTGTAGCAACAAATTCTGCGTTTGCAGCGTAATATTGCCCTCTGTCCCCGCTCGCGTTGTCGCTGAAATTCGACTACCGTTTTTTAACCAAATTAAATCAGCATCAACTCTCAAATTCCCTGCGGCGGCGAACTTTTCCCCATTAACCGTGACTTCTGCTCCATCTCGGATAATTAAACGTCCTGTCTCAATCGTCACATCCCCCGCTTCTCCCAATACCTCAGTCTGAGGCGGTGGAATAAAACCACTGGGAACAGAATCAGAGGATGCATCTGAGCGCAAACTACTGGGAAACTTGCCGTCAGCGGAAACACCACTCACTTCTACAGACTCTGAGGCTCGAATCACAACTCGTCCCGCCCGCCCAGCATCTTGCGTGGTGGTTGAAATCACTCCGCCATCACGCAGGACTAATCGCCTAGTATAAACCTCAATATCCCCCGCCGCGCCTTTGCCAAAACTTTGTGTATTCAAACTACTCAATTCTAGACCATTCGCCGAAGTGCCAATTAGTTCCACACTCTCTGACGCCTGAATCTTTATCGTTCCACCTTGAGCTGCACCTAATGTAGCACCGCCAATTCCCGCACCATCCTGAATGGTTAAGCGTCGAGTTTCAATGATCACATTTCCCGTGGCTTGAGTCGCATCCTCAAACGCATTAGACGCAATAGAACTTTTGAATCGACCATCAGGTGTTGTACCCATTAGTTCAATGGAATCGGATGCTTGAATTAGTACATTTCCGCCACGCCCTGCATCAAAAGTAGAGTTAAATATTCCACCTCCTTCGCTAGCCCTTAACTGTCGGGTTTGTACGGTTATTTGACCTGCATCTCCCTTACCATAACTATCAGCAAATAGTTCTGAACCCACCAATTCCACCGATTCAGACGCCCTCACCATCATATCGCCGCCTGAACCCGTGCTAAAGGGAGAGGTTGAGATAAAACCACCCTCTTGCAAACTTAATGTTTCCGTATTAATGATTAAGCTATTTGCCGCACCAGAACCGAAACTTAGCGAAAATAGACCCGTACCCAACTCCGGAAGGGTAATTGTTTTCTCCTCAAAAAGTGTATCTAATACCTCTTGTAGATTTCTTATGCCAATAATTTCCACTAATGCAGCATTGACCATCAAGCGACCAGCCGCCCCATCACCAAAGGTAGACGCCGAAACAAAAGCGCCCTCTTTTAGGTTCAATTGTTCCGCTTGAATCGTAATATCACCACCGTCACGATTACCCGTTGTATTCGCCAGAATTTGTGATGCTTGGCTTAGGTTCACCTGACCCCCTTGGATGTTAATAAAACCGCTACCTTCACCACTAACATCGACGACAGATTGCTGAGAAAGGTTTATATCTTGAAAATTATCTACCCCCTCATATCCCAACGTAAAACCATTCATCGTTGGCGTAATCTGGACAAAACTATTGTCCCCAACACTACCTAATTCAATTCGCCCTTGGGATGCTGTCAAATGTCCTCCCGGAAACCGCAGTTCGCCACCGACTAGGGCTAAGGTTTGACCTGAATTTACTTGTAAGCCAGCCGTCGATTGATTGCTGATTGGAGCCGGATTTGAACCAAATTGCAAACCAATGGGTACATTTATTGATAATAAGGGTGGGGTTGAGAAATTGGTGGCGCTAAACTCCCGCCCATCGGGAAACTGAATGCTATTGGCTGTACTGGCTAAAAAGGAGCCGTCAACATCGAGTTGGGCGTTCGCGCCAAAGACAATACCTTGAGGGTTAATTAAAAATAAATTTGCGGCATTATTAACTTTAATTGTGCCATTAATTTTGGATGGGGTATTGCCTGTAACTCGGCTGATAATATTTTGGACATCCTGATTAATCATTTCCAGGTTAAAAAATGCTGTTGAACCTTCAAAAACAGAAAACTCCTCAAAACTGTGGAATAGATTATCGCCTACTCTTGTCCCTTGTTGAATCTCACTAATATTACCATCTTTAGTGACCACTGTATTTTGGGGCAATGTGTCATCAGGGATAACCTGGGCATGAGCTATCTTACTTGAAACCAGTAAGTCAACAAATAAATTCCCGGTTAATAAAAGTAATATAAATGATTTTTTCTGAATAAAACTTCCCATAGGTGATTATTAATTTAAGTCATTACTAAAGTAGGTTGGGTTGAACGGAGTGAAACCCAACAGTATCAAGTTAACTTCTGTTGCCATACCGCTCGGATAACCTCTAAATTTAACCTTTTCTGCCCCTGCTTCCCCTTCTGCTCTATCCCTTGCAGCATTGGCTTGTGTTGGGTCTCGTACCTCGACCCAACCTACTGTTTTATTTAATAACAATAAGATTTTCTGGATGACTCCAACCCCCTCAGTCTATTATTCGGCATATCAGCCACCAATTCAACATTACCATCGCCATCAATAACCCATCCTTTAGCCTCCACAATAGAAGAACGGCGAGAGGTCAGGTTTTCATCTGGATGTATTGTCTCCCTTGTCGATGGGAATTGCTGTCGATTCTCTCCACGTCCCGTCTCCTCCAGATTTTCTTCATTCCAATCCAAAGAACGCAAATCTTGCCAAAGGGTTCGACCCCGTAAAATTTGACTGGGGTCTTCGGGTAATCCACCGCGTCCCGTCACGACAAAGGAATTTCCAGTTTCAGCGACACAACCTGTGGCAATTTGATCACTGGGTTCAGTAAAGCTTTCCGGTAAGCGAACTAATCCCCGATTCGGGTCAATCCCCTGAATATTGAGAGTCACCAGACCATTAAATTGTGGTCCTAAATCTGATGTGGCAGTGATATCACTATTGGGGGTCAGTTCATCCCGAAACTGAGTGCCAAAAATACCTTGAGCTGTAATACTAACACGACCCCCTTGACCTTGACGAGCATTAGCCGTGATATCACTATTATCGATCGCGACTAAAGCATCGGTATTGATGCGGATATTACCCCCATCACTGTTCTCGGTATTCGTCGTAATCTGACTATTGCGCCGCAGCAACACATTCGAGGCGTCGAGTCGAATATTTCCCTCTGTCCCCGCCACCGTAGCTGCACTAATTCCCCCTTGATTGTCCAGCCAAATCGAATCAGCGATAATATCCAAATTACCAGCAGCACCCGATGCAGTCCCCCTGACGCCAATTTCTGCGCCATCCCTCACATTTAACTCTCCTGTTTGAATCTGCAAATCCCCCGCGCCACCTGCACCACTCGTATTCGCTTCAATCGCACTGGGTACGATACCATCCCCAATAATGCCAAAGGAGACTCGTTCGACAGCGGGATCAACACCCGTCGCCACACCCGCCACGGTTACCGATTCAGCCGCATTAATCGTTAACGTTCCGGCTGTACCCGCCCCCCCAGTGGCGGCGGAAATCTGAGCACCATCCTGCACACTTAAGTGTCGTGTGGTAATCCTTAAATCTCCAGCGGGTGCTGTTCCTCCTTGTCCTTCGACGGTTAACAGCGATGACGAGGTAAACAACCCACTCAAAAATCGACCATCAGCAGAAATTCCCCTCAAGTCCACCGTATCGGCGTTAATCATCAGATTTCCCCCGCGTCCCCCACCCGCCGCCGACGCTGAGATTTGTGACCCATCCGCCACCATGAGTTGACCTGTATTTAGGGTAAAATCCCCCGCATCTCCTGCACCTAGCGTTGTTGTGAACAACCCGCCAGGAACAACCGCATTGGCTGGAGTTCCTCTGAGTTCCACCAATTCAGCGGTTACGGTTAGATTTCCCCCTTGACCCTGACTTGTACCCCCAGGCGTGGTACTCAGGGATGTACCGTCTAGCACTCTCAATTGATTAGCCGTAATTGTGAAATCACCGGCATTTCCTTTATCCGTGGTTCCTGTTAGTAACAGAGACCCATTGGTTAAATCGGCTAACTCCGAAACGTTTAAGGTTAAATTGCCACCATCACCCTCAGCCAAGGCTGCGGTTAATATCATCGCGCCGTTCTGCACAATCAATTGGTCGGTTTCAATGGTTAAATGTCCAGCATCACCCTGTCCACCACTAAAGCTAAATAAGCCATTACTAAGATTGAGTGGATTAAATGTTGCGAATAAAATCTGCCGTGAGGGTTCTAGAGGGGTTGTACCAGTCACCTCTACTTGGTCAGCCTGAATAGTCAGATTACCTCCTGCACCTGCACCAAATGTAGAGGTAGAAGCAAAGGAACCTTGTTGCAGTTTTATCTGATTTGCCTGAATATCAATCCCGCCGCCGTTCACATTACCGAAGGTTTCTGCCACTAGGTTTGAGCCTTGAGTCAGGGTGACTTGTCCCCCCCGCACCCGAATTGTGCCACCACCACCAGCACCTAAATCACTGGTATTGACGGCTGTGGCATTGGTTAAGTTAATCATGCCAAACCGTTGTATATCGAAATAGTCTAAAGCAAAACCTGTGGGTATAGGTGTCAGAGTTACTTGTCCAAAACTTGCCACACTCCCTAATTCAATTCGTCCTTGTGGTGCTGTTAAATTGGCTCCATTTAATGATAAATTTCCTCCCACCAGGGCTAAGGTTTGACCGGGGTTTACCGACAGGTTACTATTTGCTTGATGAATAATCGGTGCTGAATTTTCACCAAACTGTAAACCAATCGGTACGTTAATGGTGAGTAGGGGCGGGAGTTGGGGATTGGTGGTGCTGAATTCACTGCCATCAGCAAAAATAACACTATTCGCGGTACTGGCTAAAAAGGAACCATTGATATTAAGTTGTGCATTCGCACCAACTATAATTCCGTTGGGGTTAATCAGGATTAGGTTGGCGATGCCATCTGCGGCAAGGATGCCATCTATGATGGATGTCTTGTTGCCTGTGACGCGGCTAATAATAGTTTCTATGTCTAGGTTTTGGGGGGTCAGTTTAAAGATGGCTTGGGAGTTGGTAGGAATAGAAAATTCTTCAAAACTGTGGAGGAGATGATTTCCGGTGCGGATTCCGCCTTGAATCTCACCATTGGTAATGTTGGTGTTGGTTGAAAAGTTATCGTTATCGGGGATTATTTCGGCATTGGCTGTGCTGATGAAGATGAGAAGGCTGAGGAGAAGATTGCTGGGAATCCAGAGGAAAGGGGAATTGGGTTTGGGAAAACAATAGTTCATGATTCAGGTATATCTTTGAAGGAGTGTAGAGACGTAGCATGCTACGTCTCTACATCGGGGCGGGTTTAGTTACCTTTGGGTGAGGTAAAAAATGATAATAGTAAAACCCGCCCCTACATAAAACTTTCTTTCTTACTCAATCACCAATTGTCTGTACTTTTATTCCGGAATCGATGCGATCGCTACCCTTCTACCCTTCTACCCTTTTACCCTATTTCATCTAAAAATGATAAGGGGCGGCTCATGTTGGCAGCAAAGCCGAGTATTCCGCGATCGCGATGTTCGTATAGTAGCTTCCCGTCGGCGTCAAAGAGGAAGGTTGCACCTCGCTGTGTCATGTAGGCGGGATTGGGGACATAAGTTTTCCAATGACTCAACACTTCTACCATATTCCGTAGTCTTAAGGTGGCGAGTTCAAAGGGGCGCTGATATCCACTTCCCCCAGCAAATTGAAAAAATGAGCCTTTGAGAGGGGGTAAGGGTTTCGCTTTGACAACTTCCTCATCGCCAATAAGCTGAGGTGCATTGCGATCGCCCCGATAACCACGAAATACTTCTGCAAGCGTACCAGGGCTACCAATCCCCGCACACATTAAGAGTAGATTCAACCAGGCTCTTTGCGTGGTAGAAAGTCCCGGAAGTTTGAAACCCAAGCCAGGATAGAGGTTAAGCTGGCGATGCAATTGAGCCTCTGAATCAACAAACAACCACTCCGCCGGAAATCCGGTATAGTGACAAAATTGTTTTCCTGAATCGAGATTACCAATCCCTACTGCACGAATGGCGATTCCCTTAGCTTGCAACTGTTCAGCCTCTCGCTGTAACCAGAAGGTATATTCGAGTGTGTCAAAGTCACCGAGTTGAGACCAAACGAGTACCAGGAGGCGGGGCACATTCTCGCAGTTTTCCAGGAGCGATCGCGTCATACCATCGCTGACTCGTTGGCGTTGAGTTTGATGAATAATAGTATAGGGATTCATGTTAGATGAAACTGTGATGAGTAAAGATTTTTGTACCCGTGATAAGCTGTTCGGCAATCCCAAAATCCACGTTTTTCAGTACCATTGCTCTTAATACGGTTCTCCAAACAACACTAATGAGCAGGTGAGTTCTTTAATCAATTGTGTGGTAATATCGCTCACTCCTAACCCCGCAATAGTACGGCGACGCAAAGAGCGCAAAATTACCATATCCGCTAACTTAGCTACTTTCAAAATCGCCAGTGCTACATCGTCAGCTTTAATCACTTGCACCTCTGATTTTACCTGCCCTCCCGTGACATTCAGCATATTGATATACTCATCTTCAATCGCCGCTATGTCAGAAGATGCTGTTTTAGCCGGACAAACGTGCAGCAGTTTCACCTCCCCTTGATGGGTATCAGCCAGGAGTTGAGCAAATCTTACCGTGCGGATTGTCTGGGGCGAGAAATTCTTCGCGGGTACCAAAATTTTACGCAGGTTGACGGGTTCATCTAAGAGTCGCATTACCGCAACTGGACAGTGAGATGCCCAAAATACTCGGTTAATAATTGTGCCGAACAAACGTGCCCGCAATCCGGTATTTTTTCGCCAACTCATAACAATTAAACTGGCATCTTGTTCACGGGCGGTGTGAACAATTCCAGAGGCAATGTCATTCCCAATCCGCAATATCGGTTTTGCCTCGGCGTCAAATTCTGAACTAATGGTTAGCGCTTTGTTTAGGAGTCGCCGACTTTGACGCAGGTTAACCTGCATCTGGGGTTCGTCCATGTAGGTATGGGCTGGAGAAATGGACAACGGTATAATTTGACCGGATTGGTGACGCGCTAGCAGGGCTGCCATTTCCATTAAATACCCCTTGGTTTGACTTTTGCTAACTGGCACGACTATCCTAAACGGAGCTGGCTCTTGTTCCTCTAACCGTTCAAAGCGATGATTTTCCCACCAAAGTTTGGACTGGCTAATTTTCGGGCTGGCTTTCGGCAAAGGGAGTTTCGGGGCAAATTTTCCGGTTAATAGAGGACCCAAAATAGAGGTGATTAGCATCAAGACAATGACGCTGTTAAAGACGGTGTCTGTGATTAACCCTACCTGCAAACCCACTAACGCGGCGGCTAGTGTGGCGGCGACTTGGGGGATAGACAGAGACCACATCACCATCATCTCGTTAAAACTGTAACGATAGAGGACTTTTGTGATCGCGGCGGCGAGGAATTTGCTCCCCAGCAATCCCACGACAATTGCTAGAGTTAGCCAAAAACTGGTGGTGAGGCTTTCGATAAACACAGGAATGTCGAGAAGTAAGCCCATGTCTACAAAGAAAAAGGGGATAAATAAAACACTACCTACAAACTCCACTTTTTCTTTCACGGGTGAGTTTCCCACCACATCATTAACCGCTAAACCTGCCATAAAGGCACCGACAATCTGATCCACCTGAATAATTTCCGCCCCCACCGACGCCAGAAACACCGCCAGGAGTACAAACAAAAATTGATTGCCCTCATCATCTCCCGTCCGCCGAAAATGTTCCTTCCCTACCCAATCAAAGCCAAATAAAACAATGGCGGTGTAAATGGCTAATGCCACCAATTGCTGAAACAAACTATAGACAGAAAAGTCTCCCGCATTAATCGAAACACAGATGGCTAGAACGAGTAGCGCACTGATATCAGTAAAAATTGTCGCGCCAATGGTAACAATGACTGGTTCTTTCTCAACTAAACCCAAGCGCTGGATGATAGGATACCCTAATAGAGTATGGGAGGCAAATAAAGACCCCATTAGCAGGGATGTATTCCAACCAAACCCAAATAATCGCCCAATTATCATACTGGTAGCGAGTGGTACGATAAAGGTCATCAATCCAAACACTAAAGAGCGATGTTTCTTCTTGCGAAACTGCACTAAGTCGATTTCTAGCCCCGCCACAAACATTAGATAAATTTTGCCAATATCGGATAGTAGCTTCATGGTTTCGCTGTCAGCATCCAATAGCTGCAACCCATTGGAACCTAGGAGGACTCCTGCCAACAGCAATCCGACTAACCCAGGCAATCCCAAGCGCTCGAACAACGGCGGAATGGTTAAACTGACTAACAGTAGAATGGTAAACGCAACAATTGGACCTTCGGGTAGCCCTGTTTGTAAAAATGTTATCGATTCATTCATCAGCTTTTGGCTAAAAAATTGCCACTATTTTATCGATCTCTATTCTTCAATTACCCGAGTTTGCTTAAACCTATTGCTTCGGAATTCCTAGGATCTTGAAGACGGATAGGTAGATTCACCCGCTCAGGAAATTGACTAAATTGTTATTGTCTATAAAGGGTTGATGTTATACAAATATTGTAGCCAAAAGCACAGCATCAGGAAAAATTTACCACAGAATGGACGTGAATACCGCGATCGCGACTGAGTTATTTGAACCCACCCCATCTTCCTGCAACCCCATACAACCTTGGCATTGGCGCAAGCTTCCTCTGGCTAAGCGTAGTGGTTCACACGTCTTTGAGGCGCTATTTCTCCATCCTAGAGGAGATTCGACACAGGGAATAAATTTGGCTAAAAATTATCACATTGCCACTCTTTTAGAAAGCCCAGTGACGCCACATAATACCCATCTGGCTCGATATTCTATTTGTGCGGGTTCTCCTCGCTTTATTGCGAATCAACCTCAACTATGGACTCCGCCTGTGGGAGACATTCTACCTTTCCTGCGCCGCCTGCTTCAAGTGCAAAAGGCAGAATCGCCTGTACCTGCTGAACTTCCCTTTACAGGGGGGTGGTTAGGATGGCTGGGATATGACTTAGCCGGGGAGATTGAACAACTTCCCCACCTCAACACTGATCCTCTACCTTTCCCCATCGCCTACTGGTATGAACCCGAATCCTTTGCGGTGCTGGATCATCATCAGCAACTTCTTTGGTTAGCGACGACGGATGTGGCTCAACTTGACTCCCTACAACATCAGCTAGAGGAAGTGGATAGGAAGACAGGAGTAAAGAATACACCAGAACCGGACAAAAGTAATCCCATTACTCCTATTTTCCAAATCTCTCAGCATGATTATATGGCGGCGGTGCAGCAAGCGAAACGATATATTCAAGCTGGGGATATCTTCCAGGCGAATTTATCGTTGCGGTTTGAAGCGTATACTGCTTTGGATAGTTGGTCAATTTATCGAGCATTGCAACAGATTAATCCTTCCCCCTTTGCCAGTTATTGGCAAACTCCGTGGGGAGCAATGATTAGCTGCTCACCCGAACGATTGATTCAGTTATCTGGCACAAAAGTTGAGACTCGACCGATTGCTGGAACGCGGAAACGTGGCGCTAATTCAACTCAAGATGATCAGTTAGCAAAAGAGTTAATTCTGAATAAGAAGGAAAGAGCCGAACATATCATGTTGGTTGACTTAGAGCGCAATGATATCGGCAAAGTTTGTGAATGGGGAACTGTAAAAGTGAATGAACTTCTCACTATTGAACGCTACAGCCACGTTATGCATTTGGTTAGCAATATTATGGGAACACTTAGTCCTAAGTGTGACCCGATAGACTTGATTCGAGGTGTATTTCCTGGGGGAACCATTACGGGTTGTCCGAAAGTTCGCTGCATGGAAATTATTGAAGAACTTGAACCAGTAAAACGCAATTTATTTTATGGTTCTTGCGGTTATTTAGATTGGCGGGGAAACCTGGACTTAAATATTTTAATTCGCACGTTGCTGTATAGTAAATCGAGCCATTCTCAACCTGGAGCAACGGTTTGGGGACAAGTGGGTGCTGGCATTGTGGCTGACAGTGATCCACAAAAGGAATGGTATGAATCTCTACAAAAAGCCCAAGCTCAACTCAATGCGCTGAATCTGCAACTGTAGAGGTGTAGAGGAGATGGGGGAGATGGGGGAGATGGGGGAGCTGGGGGAGCAATGTAGAGACGTGCCATGGCACGTCTGGGAGCTAGAGGAGCCAACAAATGACGAATGACGAATATTGTCAATCCGCCAAATAGCTGGAAAAAGTTACGATAAATGGCTGAGGCAGTCGCATCCGGATACCGAAGACAATTATAGATAACTTTCTTAACAAACTGAAAAATTAGCATCAGGGTTTTCTTTTTTCAGAGCTATATATCAATCCTGTAAATTGTATCTGCTGTCCCAATTAATTGCTTCCTTACCTCCTTAAAAAAATGACAACTGAAGGAAAAGTTCTCGCCATTCTTTTGATGCAATTTAGTCTTACTCCTGTCCCAGCCATGAAAGCAGTGGACGATTGGCTGAAACAGCATCCTCAGGAAAATTGGGACACATTGAAAGACTTATTACACCAGAAAAAAATAACCATGGTTAACGGAAAGCTGACCACGATAACTCAACAGAGTGTTACCAATTCCGGTAATAGTGTTAGCCGGAATCAAGGGGTTCAGCTACGACAACCTCAGCCATCATCGGTGAAAACATTTCGATTTCGTGGGGTCACGTATCATAAAGTTGAAATGCCTCCAATTCAGCACTTTACGATGATTGATCCAACTATTCCACCGGAAGTTTCCCGACCCAACTCTAATGATGATATACCCGCCTCTGATCCCCAAGTTGTGAACTTTCATAAATATGCAGAACGCAAGAAGCGATCGCAGGAAAATCAGTTGAATCAGACAGAGCGATCGCAACAACAGGGGTAATCACAGGGAAACCGTTACCCGTTTTCTTTGAGAAACGCTTCCACCTCGCGTCGGGTTGGTTGAGCCGCGATCGCACCAGGTTTGAGTGTCGTTAATCCACCCACAGCACTGGCGTATTTGACCACATCTCGTGCTGACTCTGGCGTCGCTAGACATGTCAGCCCCTTCTGACAAAGTTGGTGAATAAAGCCCGCGACAAAACCATCACCCGCTCCTGTGGTATCTTGCACATTCATAGTAAAGGGTGAGAAGGTGTCCTCCTGTTCACCGAGACAGTAGGTTATATCTTGATCTCCATTCGTCACCAAAACTCCTTCAACTGAATCTAGACGATGGGTAATCGCCCCTGCATCCGAGGTATCAAAGAATAACTCCCCTTCTTCTTTGGCTATTTTGAGAAAATCGATTTGCTTGACAAATTCCTCAATCAGTGGTTTCGCTTCACTGGGATCTGACCAAAACATCGGACGCCAGTTAATATCCACTAAAACTTTGACATCGTAGCGATTGGCGAGATCCAAGGCTTTATAAATCGCTTGTCGGGTTTGGGGATAGGCTAACTCCAGGGTACCCAACACTAAATAATCAGCTCCTTCAAATAAGGATTCGGGTAACTTCGAGTCGTCAAGGAAGACGTCAGCAAATTGGCAGGTGTCGAAATCACCAAACCCAGCAAATTCGCGATCGCCCTTTTCTGAGCGCAGGACGTAAACCTGTCGGGTTGGTGCGGTAGGATGGCGCTGAACACCACTACTATCCACCCCGACATCCTCTAATAATTGGACAAGCTGGTTTCCTGGCTCATCAACTCCCACAGCTCCGATAAACGCCGCCGGGGTTCCCAACTTAACCAATGCACAAGCCACATTCGCTGGCGCTCCCCCAGGATAAGGCGTCCAGGATTCGACTTGTTCCAGCGATCGCCCCACCTGATTAGCTAGGCGATCGAATAAAATTTCACCGAGGCAGAGAACACGAGGATTAGTCACGGCAATATACACCTCAACGTTTCCCTCAGACTACCAGAGGCTTAACCTTTGGTTAAAAAGAATCTCTCAAACCAGGATGAGTTATGGCGTGTAGGTATCCCATAGTTCGTTAGAATTAAAAAGGCATAAGTAGATTTACCAAGGGCAAAATACCTATGGCTGGTGGCAAGTCGGATAAGTCTGTTTCTCTCTCAGACCGGGAATTACAAATTGTAGACCTGGTCGCCGCTGGTTTAACCAATCAGGAGATTGCCCAGGACTTGGAAATCAGTAAGCGTACCGTCGATAATCATATTAGTAATATTTTGCAGAAGACCCATACCGATAATCGAGTCGCACTGGTGCGTTGGGCGTTGCAGTGGGGTAAAGTTTGTTTGAATGATATTAACTGTTGTACCTTACCTCCCAAGCCCAATAGTAATGATGAGGTGGTTTCCTAGAACAGAGAGCCGGGGGAGCCATCACGAGACGCGCCATGACCCATCTATGTGTAGGGGCGGGTTTCACGATTAACGGGAAGGTTTTCACCCAGATGTCACTAAACCCGCCCTGTCTAAATTATGTTGTATTCCCTGTTCCCTGACAAATGTTATTGAGCAAACCCTGGTGGAAAATTCCTCTACTAAATCGCTCCGGAGTCATCCGACTCGCTATACTGAGTATCATTCTCTTGATTGTCATTTTTGGCGCATGGTTTCTGATGATCCGAATGCCTGGAGAAAGTTATCACGGTGAACTCCCACCGCTAACCCAGAAAGAAGTCACATTGCAAAATGCCCTTCAGCAAGATGTGGAAAAACTGGCGGGGGAAATTGGACGGCGCAACTATTTGTACTATGACGGTTTAATCGCGGCGACGGATTTTTTGGAACGAGAATTATCACAAGCCGGGTATAAAGTCAAGCGACAGGGATACGAGATTGATAATCAAACGTATTACAATCTTGAAGTTGAAATTATTGGCACTGAAAAACCCCAGGAAATCGTTGTCGTTGGCGGTCACTACGATTCAGTTTATACCAGTCCAGCGGCGAATGATAACGGTACGGGCGCAGCCGCAACCTTAGAATTAGCGCGTTTATTTGCCGGAAAACAGCCAGCCAGAACGCTGCGGTTTGTGGAGTTTGTGAATGAAGAACCGCCATTTTTCCAGACAGATGATATGGGGAGTCTAGTTTATGCTAAACAATGCCGCGATCGCAAGGAGAATATTGTGGCGATGCTGAGTTTAGAAACCATGGGCTACTATTCTGATAAAATTGGTTCTCAGCAATATCCATTTCCCCTAGACCGAATTTATCCATTACAAGGAAATTTTATCGGGTTTATTGGTAATTTAGGGTCAAGAAAACTCGTTCACAACGTCGTTGCATCCTTCCGCCGCCATGCCAAATTTCCCTCTGAGGGCGCGACGTTACCCCATAAGATTCCGGGTGTGGGTTGGTCAGATCAGTGGGCATTTTGGCAGCAGGGGTATCCGGGTGTAATGGTTACGGATACAGCCCCCTTTCGTTATCCTTACTATCATACTGACGAAGATACACCTGATAAAGTAGACTATGAACGATTAGCGCGAGTTGTTGCAGGATTAGAGCAGGTAATTACAGAGTTAGCAGGAAATAAAGTTAGATAACAAAATTCAAGGGTTATAGCAGATAAACTCAGGAAGACGGTTCTGAATCGCACTCCATTCCCTAGCTAGATTCGTTTCCCCCGGACGAATCTTTCGTCCTTTTAGTTCAGGATGACGGGCATAGAAAACCGCATCAGCAACTTCATCCGGACTATAATTAACCACATCATATCCATCCGACTCAGGCGGTTGTTCACAGTCTCGTGGCGTCCACCTCACTTTATCCGCGATCGCGCCGGCTTGTAGTAAGGGCTTTAGCCCTAGATTCGGCTTGTAGTAAGGGCTTTAGCCCTAGATTCGGCTTGTAGTAAGGGCTTTAGCCCTAGATTCGGCTTGTAGCAAGGGCTTTAGCCCTAGATTCTACGGTTAAATCGGGCGCACGTCAGTACACCCCTACAATGCTAATCTAGCAAATTAGGTGTGCCACACCGCTACATTTAATAATTCCTGATTAACAATTCATAAATCCGTCCTCGCCTAGTTGATTTACTATTAATAGTGCGTTGTGCCTTTACTCGTTTTATATGATACTCTGCATAAGCAACCTCAAAAAAATTATCCTCTAAGTTTTCATTTTTGGGGTCAGAGTTACTCAAAATCAACTTAGCCCCCTTGTGATCCAGGACTCGAAAAAAATCTCGTAATCTTAATTGTGACGAATCATCAAAGATCTCTTGCGAATAAGATGTAAAATTTGCCGTTTTATTTAGAGGTCTGTAGGGAGGATCAAAATAAACCAAAGAACGATGATCAACAAAAGCTTCAGAGGCGGTAAAATCTCCGTAATGAATCTGAGTATTTTTCAGAATTTGAGCCACCGCTCTCAAGTTATCTGCATGACAAATTTTGGGCTGCTTATAGCGACCGATTGGAACATTAAATTCTCCTTTGGAGTTGACTCGGAACAATCCATTAAAACAGGTGCGGTTGAGAAAAATAAGGTGAGCGGTTCTCTCAACCCAGTCTGGGTAATAGGTATGGAAGTCTATTTGTTGACGCTGTAGATTGAATTGAGAGCGAATTTGATAAAAATATTGTTTTCGTTCCTCAGCATCGAAGGATAAATATTTGTCTTGAAGTTTTGACAAAAGTTTAATCAAGTCTTCTACATTTTTCTGAATCGTCTTATACGCTAGAATGAGTTCAGGATTAATATCACAAATAAAAAACTCTTCAATTTTACCCAACTGGGCAATATATAGAAATACTGCGCCACCACCGACAAAGGGTTCAATATATCGATTGATTTTTCCCTGATTTAACTCTTCAGGCAAAAGTTTATCAATTTCTTTAATGAGTTGGCTTTTCCCACCTGCCCATTTCAAAAATGGTCTGGCTCGCATGGATTTTTTCATTAACTAGAGAGATACCTTATAAATCTTATACGATAATTAAACCTGTCCAATTGTATACCAAATTGCTAAATAATGAAAGCAATCTTGTACCAAATTTTCGTACTTCCAGTAAACAGTTTTGTCAAGGTTTGAGGAAGGGCGACCCGATCAAATTGAGTGGATTGGAATTTTTCATTAGTGCAGCGGGTCGCCCCTACATATCTTAATTTGGGGTTAGGGTAGATTTGGTTGAGGTGTCATTATATTGTGTCTAGTCTTCTACCCTTTTACCCATTTTACAGGTATTTATTTCTGGCATAGTGGATAGTGTGGCTCTGGGAGCTTGAGCAGTGAGAATTATCGTTCCATCGGGCATTTTTACCCATCCTTGTGCTTCTATAATCGGTTTAGGTTGGACAGGAGTAGATGTAACGGGTTCTTCCTTAAGTTCACTTTGAGTATCAGTATCTAGAGTGACCCAATCACTAACCATGACATCATCACTGAGGAAATCTAACGGACTCGCCGGGATACCGCCGCGACCTGTAATCGTGAAACTACTAGCTAACGCTGCACCTCCAGCATGACAGGAACGGTCAATTAAGTTTTCAGCATCCACTAACCCTGTGGGTAACTCAATCAAGCCTTGATTGGGGTCAATTGAGGTCAATAATTCTAGATTATAGTCACCATCAATGCCAAATTCAGAACTAGCCGTAATATCACTCAAGGGTGTCAGATTCTCCCGAAACTCTAACCCAAAGATACGCTGAGTGGTGATATCAATTCTCCCCCCTCTTCCCTCAAACGCATTCGCGGTAATATCACTATTTTCGGTAGGAATACCTGTAACAAAACCCGCCTCAATGGTAATATTCCCGCCATCACCACCCGCACCTGCTTGTCCAGCGGTGGTAGAAATTGTACTATTATTCCGTAGGAGTAAGAGGTCATCAACTTGTAGACGAATATTACCCCCATCCCCGGATTCAGTTTGAGTAATCAGTTCTCCTTGCTGGTTGAGTTGAATCGAATTGGCGTCAATTTCAATATCTCCAGCTTTCCCGGTTCCTTGGCGACTACTGGCAGTAATTTGAGCGCGATCGCTTACAATAAGTTGTCCCGTCTGTATACTTAAATTCCCTGCATCTTGGTCACCACTGGTTTCACTGGTGATTTTACTTCTTAATTGGGGGTTATCAAGCGCTGTTCCCCTCACTTCTACCAGTTCAGATGCATTAATAGTTAAGCGTCCCCCTTGACCCTCACCAGTGGTTCGCACCGACACTTCTGCACCATCGCGAACAATTAATTTTCCTGTATCAATAGTTATCATTCCAGCGCTTCCCGTTCCTAATGTTTCGGTACTAATCTGACTGGGTAAAAATCCAGTAAAAATAGTGCTATCGACAGGAATAGTACCAATTACTTCCACAGATTCAGATGCATTAATGTCTAAGATTCCTCCTTGACCTTCGCCAATTGTTGAAGCTAGAACTTTTCCCCCATTTCGGACAATTAATCGACCTGTGTTAATTCGAGTCTGTCCGGCTATTCCCGTTCCTGCACTGGATGTGCCTAACCAACTATACTGTATCCCATCAACAATACTTCCAGTCGGTATATAACCGCTGACTTCTACTAAATCTGAAGCATTAACTTCCAAGATTCCCCCTTGACCTGCGACTAATGCAGAAGCATCAACTCGTCCGCCATCTCGGATTATTAATCGGTCAGTATTAATGGTTAAATCGCCAGCATCGCCAGCACCGAATGTAGTTGTAATTATATTACTGGGAAAAAACAAGGAAAACATTTCACCATTGGATGTTTCACCTGACACAAGCTTCGCACCACTGACTTCCACTGACTCAGCCGCGTTTATGGTTAAATCGCCTGCTGCTTCATCACCAGAAACCGCAGCATTAATGGATGAACCATTACGGAGACTTAGCCTACCCGTTTCTATCAAAATCTTACCTGAATTTCCGGAATCCTCACCACTAAATGCAGATATTTGGCTGTCATTATCTAAGGTAATAACTTCTGTCGTTCGCACGGTAATATCGCCACCATTTCCTCGTAAACCATTTTCTATTAAAATAGAATCAATGTCCATTGGCAATGCTGAACCAGAAAACGTTAGCAAGTCAGAGCCATCTCTTAATAAAAGTGAATGAGCCGTAATGTTAATGTCACCACCATCACCCCGAATAATAGAACCGGCTGAAATATCACTGGTTCCGGAAAAAATCACTTGACCATCAGCTTTTATCGTAACGTTACCACTTTTGCCGATAGTTTCGATAGACTCATTATTTGTAAAGATAGGGCTATTTTCTGAAAATCCCAAAACTCCGGTATCGATATCACTATTTCCCGAAAAACTGATAGTATTACCTGCCTGAATCGTAACATTACCACTATTGGCGATACTACCACCAGCAGTAACAATATCGCTACTTTCCGAAAAGCTGATAGTGTCACCTGCATTCAGGGTAACGTTACCACCATTGCCAATATCTATAGAATTAGCCAAGATATCACTATTTTCGGAGAAGGTGATAGCTTCACTTGCCAGCACGGTGACATTACCACCATTGCCGATACCATAAGAAACTGCAAAAATATCGCTCTCTTCTGAGAAGCGGATCATCTTAGCGTTGATCGCAACATTTCCGGCATTCCCCGTAGATGAACTACCCTTATAAGCAACAATATCAGCATCAGTTAATTCAATCGCTTCACTGGCACTAATCCTGACATCACCCGCGTCTCCAGCACCGAAAACTATTGAACCAATATCTACACCAGATGATGCAGTAAATCTATCACTTTTGATGAAAACGTCACCGGAATCTCCAGCCGTATTCGTCTGTACTCCAGCCAAAACAGATGCACCATCGGTGGCGGAAAAAGAATTGGTGTTAATAACAATATTTCCCCCATTCCCTGTAGACTCCTGAATCACCTGATTAAAAACGCCAGTTCCTGAACCATTTAAATCAATACTGGCGTTAGCATTAATCGTAATATCGCCGCCATCTCCCATCCCTTCCGTTCCTGCGACTAAGCGTCCTTCATTTGTCGCCCTAAAATTATTAGTATTCACAATAATATCGCCGCCACCGATACCCCGCACACTCACACGGGCATCATCGGCTAAACTGACATCAGATAACCGACTATCCTGGGTAAAGTTTAGACTCAGAACATCTCCATCAACTTGCAAGTCTATAGTTCCCGGTACGGCTAAACCCCCTAACTCAATATGACCTCCCAACGCATTTAATCGACCTCCTGCTTCTAACCTTACATCACCACCAATCAGCAATAAACTTTTGCCATCTAGAACCTGAAGTCCTTGTTCAAGTAGCGATCCATTTAAGAATCCCCCGAAGACAGGAACTGTACCAGTAGAACGGTTAACAATTTCGGCGGAGTTCGAGAGTTGGTTAAAAAAGAAAGCATTGGGATTGATAGTGAGTAATTGACTCGTTTCCGGTTGTGAGGCGCTAAATTGTCCCTGATTATCCCAGCCAATCCCATTCGCTGTGGTAGCGACAAATGAACCTCCAACATCTAGCTTGGCACCTTGTCCAAAGATAATGCCATTGGGATTAATTAAGAATAGATTCGGAGTCGAGTCGCCAAAGGTTCCCAGTGTACCCAGAATATAAGACGGATTTTGGTCAGTGACTCGTGTTAAGATATTTTGGATATCAGCAGGACTAAAAAAATAGACGCCTCGGTCAACATCAATATTAAATTCCCCAAAACTATGAAAGAGATTTATCCCTCGGATAGCACCGCCTTGAATGATATCAATCTGTCCAAAGGGAGTCACAATGGAACGTTCTACCCCCAATGTGTCATCGGGTGTAATCTGAGCAAGGGTGGGATCAGGGAAAGAGGCGATCGCACTCAACACCCCAAAACCCCCAATTAACCACCAGCACCAGGATTGGCGGATTGTCGCTGCTGCACGTTTGTTGTTCATGTTTCGGCTTTTGCACTCTCAGTTAAGATTTGTGTTTGCGATCGCCAATTGCGATACTCTATTATTTGGCAGTTATCAAAATATGAAGTATACTTATTGTCTTTGTTCCCTATTCCTGAACAGTCCTCATCCCTTATATGTTCGCATTTTTCCCTATTTTACCCCTCGCCCAAGCTACACCAACACCCCCACCCCCAGTGGAAATTGTTCAACCACAAGAAGTGCGCCCATTACCAGGACAACTGGATCAAGTTCCGGTTTTTAATAGTAATAGTCCCGAACTGGTTCAAACCGAGGGAATTTTACTCTCTACGTTTCCAGGAAACAATAAAGCAACGCCTAACGCCCACTTAAACTTTCCCTTTCAGGGACGTTTTGATATCTTTGCCCATCATGTTGCTAAAGCACCAACTCCTGATGATTTACGGACGCTTTATTTAGGAATACTTGCACATAATCCTAGTACAAAATCGGTCACCGTTGATATTTTGCAAGCGGCTAGTTATTTGAGTCAACCGGATGCACCGTTTATCCAATTACCTGCTCAAGTGGAGAATCCCCAAGGTACAGTGTATGCGGGTCCTGGTAGTCGGGTGATGAGTGATATTTTGAGAGGCTATCGCCAAGCCGAGTTTCCGCCGCAAGTGGTAATTCCGCCGCAATCAAGCCGCCTGTTACTCAATTTACCGATTCCGGTGAAACCCTTAGAACCGCCGATTAATGGGCGTTCCACGTTGATGCGGTTACGTAGTGATGGACAAGTGTATCTAGCCAGTCTTGCGCGTTATGCACCCACCGATGAGGCGGGAAACGAACGCGCCCCCACCCTGGTAGAATGGCAGCAGGTATTGGATAAAGGGGAATTAGCCGGACCACGCGATCGCGCCCCGACTCCACCTGACTCAACAACGGGTAAAATCATCTATGGGCGGGTTGCAGGTGTGGCTCAAGGATCACAGTGGCAAACTCAGTTAACTGATAGTCCGAGTTCCCAGGTTTTGACGATTCCTGAACCAGAAGACGCCTTTTCTTATGGATTGAGTACCTTAGCAGGTGGACGTTTAGGAACTGATCAAAGCCAGAGTGCGAGGATGCTGGTACGTTATCCTGATACTGCTTATTTTGCCCATGGAAACTATGGGGTGCAATATAGTTTAACCTTACCGTTGGTGAATCCAACTCAGGAGACAAAAACAGTTACCGTATCCTTACAAACGCCTCTAAAACAAGAAGAAATTGAGGACGGATTACGGTTTCTAGAACCTCCAGCCAACCAAGTCTTTTTCCGAGGAACAGTGCGACTCCGCTATAACGATGATGCAGGAGTACCGCGAACAGGATATTGGCATTTAGTTCAACAGCGAGGACAAGAGGGGGAACCGTTAGTGACGCTAAAAATGCCCCCATCCAGTCAAAGATTAGTGCAATTCGATTTTTTGTATCCACCCGATGCAACGCCACCACAAGTTTTAACAGTGGAAACGTTAGGTGTTAAGTAGGGCTTACTGCACAACCCGGAAACCCTGATCCATCAATACTTTGAGGCGTATGGACAGTGGATAAAGTGCCAGGAAATGGGGTAGCATCCTTCCTAAGTATGGCATCACCTTGCTCAGGGAAAATGTACCCTTGCTCC
>NZ_JAVJNP010000069.1:0-42168 GCF_040217205.1 Coleofasciculus sp. A1-SPW-01
TCGGAGTGAATCCGAGAAAGCACGTATGGAGTGCTCTATATCAATTTAATAATTTTATTGGTCGATGCCCTGTAGTCAATCGTAGACACGATTACTACTGCGTCTCTAACTGGGAGCCGTTGGTTAAGGCTGATATCGAGCGACAATGCCGGGTATCAGCCAAGCGTAAGCGTTAACGGTTATCGACCAAAAGTTACACCGTGGACTTATACCAAGACAGAATTACTTATGGGTAGGTTTGTCTAGGTTTTTAGAAGCGGTTCAATCGCGTAAAATTATGAATATCCATAGCTAATCTTATTGTCCAAATCTTAACCACACCCAAAACAGGTTAAAACAAAATCTGGACGATACCGATTCTTAGATCAGTCGATGTGCATTGAAATTGGATATTTCTGTTCCCTATTCCCCGTTCCCTGTTCCCGTTGAGGAATTTAGACATCCTGATCTAAATGCTGGACAGCTAATCGAGGCAAAATAATTTTGGTGGAGAAGGGTATGAAATTTAGCATCGTCATCACGACTCATAATCGCCTCACCTTGCTCAAGCGGGCAATTGACAGTGCGTTAGCTCAAACGATACCGTGCGAAGTAATTGTGGTGGATGATGGCTCGTCTGATGGTACGGATAGGTATGTCCAGGGGCGACGAAAAGAACTCTTGGACATGGGTGATACCCGTTTAATTTATCACCGCAATTCGACGAATCTGGGTCACTCAGGAACGGTTAATCAGGGTGTAGCATTGGCGACAGGAGAATGGGTAAAACTGGTGGATGATGACGACTACCTTGCCCCTAATTGTATTGAAGAAATGGTAAAGGCGATCGCAGGGCGTCCAGATGCTGTGATTTGCTCATGTCGAGCCATCCAGGTCAATGAGAATGAGAAAGAAATCAGCAGAAGTCGGCACGTTGGCAAGGGAACACTTGTATATATTCCCCAAGCCGAGATTCATTACGCCATGCTGTTGGAACTCTTGCCATTTGGCACGCCTGTACAAGTAGCTTTTTCCCGTTCAGCTTTCCTTAAGTCAGGAGGATGGGATACCCAATTCGATACGAATTATGATGATATTGATTCCTGGATTAAAATTGCCCAGTTTGGCGACGCTGTTTTGATCAATAAATGTCTGGCTTATCGAACTATTTGGCAAGGTTCATTTAATAGCAAGTTTGCTTTCGATAAACGTCTGGAAATTAATTTAATTATCAAAGAAAAAATTTATTCATGTATCAGCCCCAAATATCGTCATACTTTACCAGGACTATCAGAGATTAAGTCGTCGATAAAAATTCATTGGGGATTTGCTGCCCTCAAAAAAAGAAAATTCATCAGCGCGGTAAGAATTTGGTTAAAAACGGATTTGTCTATAGCGGCTGCAAGGTTATTTTTAAAACGAATCATTGCCAGAAATTGTTTAGATGAATTATTAAAAGAGTCTCAGGCAACGCCCATTTTATTAGTGCGTGAACATAACTGAGTGATTTAAACCTAAAGGTGGCTTCAGGAAGCAAGTGCGACCGTATCTGCCCTAACCCAGACAAAATCCATAACAACGGGCAAGGGTTTTGATGTAAAATCAATAGTCCGTCAATCACAATGCTTGTAGCAAGGGAGATACTTCTATGACCCGGATGTATTACGATGCAGATGCTAACTTAGACCTACTCACTGATAAAACAATTGCAATTATCGGCTATGGGTCTCAAGGTCACGCCCACGCCCTGAATCTCAAAGAGAGTGGCATTAAGGTGATTGTGGGTCTGTATCCGGGCAGTAAGTCGGTGGCGAAAGCGGAGTCAGCCGGATTAACGGTTCATGCGGTTGCTGACGCGGCGAAAGCGGCGGATGTGATTATGATTTTGCTACCGGATGAGGTGCAGAAAACGGTATACACCGACGAAATTGCCCCGCATCTTAAAGAAGGGAATGTCCTTGCCTTTGCCCATGGGTTTAATATTCACTTTAGTCAAGTTGTTCCCCCACCTGATGTAGATGTAATCATGGTGGCACCCAAAGGACCAGGGCATTTAGTGCGACGGACTTACGAACAGGGAGAAGGTGTTCCTTGCCTATTTGCCGTGTATCAGGATGCCACAGGTCAAGCTCGCGATCGCGCCATGGCGTATGCTAAAGGAATTGGTGGGACTCGTGCGGGTATTTTGGAAACCTCATTTCGGGAAGAAACGGAAACCGATTTATTTGGTGAACAAGCCGTGTTATGTGGGGGTTTGAGTGCCTTAATTAAAGCGGGATTTGAAACCTTAGTGGCGGCGGGTTATCAGCCAGAGTTGGCGTATTTTGAATGTCTCCATGAAGTTAAATTAATTGTGGATTTGATTGTGGAAGGCGGACTCGCCAATATGCGCGATAGTATCTCTAATACTGCTGAATATGGCGATTATACTCGCGGACCTCGCATCGTTAATGACCAAACCCGCGCCGAGATGAGGAAAATTCTGCAAGAAATCCAGTCGGGTCAATTTGCCCGTGAGTTTGTGTTAGAAAATCAGTCTGGTAAACCCGGATTCACCGCCATGCGGCGTCAGGAAGCGGAACATCCGGTAGAGGAAGTGGGTAAAGATTTACGGGCAATGTTTAGCTGGTTGAAGAAGTAGTTATTCGTCATTTGTCATTTGTCATTTGTCATTTGCTAATTTCTTGAAAGACAATTGGCAAATGACATCAACCTTCTCCCCCAGCTTCCCCTTCCCCTGTTCACCTCTGCTCCTGTGTACCTCTGCTCCTCTGTTTTTAATCACCTCTGTTCTAATTGCTCAACTTCTTTTTCCGTGCGTTCGTTCGGGTTGGTGGGATTCCAGTCGGGAAATAACCCAATTAAGAATTGATTGATGCTGGTGCGGGTGTTGCGGCTAGCATCATCTAGCGGTGCAGGTAGGACGCGATCGCCTAGCGTGATAAACAGCAAAGCTAGGATCAACAGGGGTCCTAGAAGATTTTTGAAACGCATAGCTCTACTCCCAGTCGCATCAATGAATTGTGCATACTGCTAGTTTTCCCCTAGGTCAAGATAAAACCAGCATTTTTTGATAATTCTTTACATTTTAGTCAAAACCTAGTCAGGGCAGTTTCTGCACAAAGGTTAACAGACACCCAACACCCAACACCCGACGCCCGCCACCAACACCCATCCCTACCCACTCCCCCATCTAGACGCCGGATCAGATAGTGCGCTATGATTATAGGCTGTGATTTTTTTACAAAACCATGAAGGCTCAAGAGATTATTCGCTCCATAGAAGCGGAACAGCTAAAATCAGACTTACCGACAGTCCATGTTGGTGACACAGTTAGAGTCGGTGTCCGTATTCGCGAAGGGAACAAGGAACGGGTTCAGCCCTACGAAGGTACCGTGATTGCCATGCGTAACGGTGGCATCAACCAAACGATTACCGTGCGACGTATCTTCCAAGGTGTTGGTGTAGAACGAGTTTTTCTGCTCCATTCCCCCCGAATTGCCAGTATTAAAATTGTGCGACGAGGTAAGGTGCGTCGGGCGAAGCTCTTTTATTTGCGAGAGCGTGTGGGTAAAGCGACTCGGGTTAAGCAGCGCTTTGACCGGGGGATTTAGATTTTTTTGGATATTGGCTTGGTATTCATGCCCTCATTGCGTTACACTAAGTAAAGCAAAGGGGATAAATTCACCTCTACCAGCCAACCCAAGCGCTCTTAGTTCAGTTGGTAGAACGCAGGTCTCCAAAACCTGATGTCGGGGGTTCAAGTCCTCCAGGGCGCGTTCTGAATCTATAAAATACTAAAAGGCTGGGGGAGCATCAGCGGTTCTACCCAGATCTTGTCAACTTCACGGATGAGTGAAGCAGGTTAATATGAGTTATGAACGCTGGGTTGAACAGCTCTGATAATCAGTAGAAGGGGGAAGTCAACTATTGTGGCAAAGAAAACTAAAACGGAAACAGAGTCTCAGCAAAAAACCTCTGGGTTTAATGTTGTAACGTTTCTTCAAGAAACCAAAGAGGAACTCAGTAAAGTCGTATGGCCCTCTCGGCAGCAACTGATTAGCGAATCGGCTGCCGTGTTATTGATGGTCGTTCTATCAGCCACCCTAATTTATTTAGTGGATGGCTTATTCTTGTGGGCATCACAACAGGTATTTGGATGAGTTTTGCAGCAAACGAATCATACGATCGCGATCCACAGCTCCAAGAAGCCCCATCTGCCCGTTGGTATGCGGTTCAGGTGGCATCCGGCTGTGAGAAGCGGGTAAAGACAAATCTAGAACAGCGAGTGCAAACCCTAGATGTCGCTGACCGAATCTTGAGAGTTCAGATTCCCCAAACCCCGACGGTAAAAATCCGTAAGGATGGGTCTCGCCAGCACTCTGAAGAAAAAGTCTTCCCTGGCTACGTCTTGGTGGAAATGGTCATGGATGATGAAAGCTGGCAGGTTGTCAAAAACACACCCAATGTGATTAATTTTGTAGGGGCAGAACAGAAACGTCGCTATGGACGGGGGCGAGGTCACGTTAAACCGGTACCCTTGAGTCCAGGAGAAGTCGAGCGGATCTTTAAGCACACCGAAGAACAAGAGCCTGTTATTAAAGTGGACATGGCTGTTGGTGACAAAATTATCGTGCTATCCGGTCCGTTTAAAGACTTTGAAGGCGAAGTAATTGAAGTTAGCCCCGAACGCAGTAAGCTCAAGGCGTTACTCTCCATTTTTGGGCGAGATACGCCAGTGGAACTAGAATTCAATCAGGTGGAAAAAACAGGCTAAGCATGGCAAAAAAAATCGTTGCAGTTATTAAGTTGGCGCTCCCGGCGGGGAAAGCCAACCCTGCTCCTCCCGTTGGACCGGCACTCGGTCAACATGGGGTGAATATTATGGCGTTTTGTAAAGAATACAACGCCAAGACCGCCGACCAAGCGGGAATGGTTATCCCCGTGGAAATCTCGGTGTTTGAGGATCGTAGTTTTACCTTTATCCTCAAAACCCCGCCCGCATCCGTGCTGATCAAAAAAGCAGCCGGGATTGAAAAAGGCGCCAGTGAACCCAATCGGCAAAAAGTCGCCACGATTACAAAGGCGCAACTGCAAGAAATCGCCCAGACGAAAATGCCTGACCTCAATGCTAATGATATTGAAGCAGCCATGAAAATCGTCGAAGGGACTGCCCGGAATATGGGCGTCGCGATCGCAGAATAGTCCCTGGGTTGAGGTTTAAGTGCCATCAACCCGAAATTGCAGACCGTTGTTAACCCAATTTGGGGGAGAGGCGAGACGCTTCGTTAGTCACCCCAGGAGAGATAAATGCCTAGAAAACTATCACGTCGATTACAGGAATTACACAGCAAGGTTGAAGAGCGACCTTATGAACCTACGGAAGCCCTGAAGCTGTTAAAAGAAACCGCAACGGCAAAATTCCCGGAATCCGCCGAAGCCCATATCCGCTTGGGAATTGATCCCAAATATACCGATCAGCAACTGCGGACAACCGTATCCCTACCCAAAGGAACGGGTCAGGTGGTACGAGTCGCGGTGATTGCTAAAGGTGAAAAAGTCACCGAAGCCACGAATGCGGGGGCAGATATCGCCGGATCTGAAGAATTAATTGGCGAAATCCAAAATGGCATGATGGATTTTGACCGCTTGATTGCCACACCAGACATGATGCCCCAAGTGGCGAAGTTAGGACGCCTCCTCGGACCCAGGGGCTTGATGCCTTCCCCAAAAGGCGGTACTGTTACCTTCGACCTAACCCAGGCGATCGAAGAATTCAAAGCAGGGAAACTTGAATTTCGTGCCGATCGCACAGGCATCGTTCATGTTATGTTTGGTAAGGCTTCCTTTTCTGCCGAAGACTTGTTGGTCAACCTCAAGTCCTTGCAGGAAACGATTGACCGCAATCGTCCCTCCGGGGCGAAAGGTCGCTTTTGGCGCAGTATATTTATCAGTGCGACCATGGGACCGGCGATTGAAGTCGATATCCCTAGCTTACGGGACATGAAAGCAGCTGAAGCTGCGTAATCTGAACCGTTATTTTTGCAGTCTACAATCCAATAATTTCATTGGCTTGTACCAAAGACAGCAGGTGTTCATCACTTAATATCCTGCCGAGGTCAACGCCCGACGTATCCCCTGTTGCTGTACATCAAAATTAAAGTACAGGTATAAAAGATACTCAGCGTAACCCCGGCATGTCCGGGGTTTCGTTATGGCTAAAGGCAGGATTTTCCCACTGGCAACTCTGAAAGGAAAAAAGGAGGTGAAACAAGCATGGGCAGAACCCTAGACAACAAAAAGGAAGTCGTCGCTGATCTCAAGGAACTCTTGAGTGATTCGCAACTCGCCATCGTCATTGACTACCAGGGACTTTCTGTGGCGGAAATTACCGATTTGCGGAATCGGCTGCGTCCCACAGGCACAGTCTGTAAGGTGACGAAAAATACCCTGATGCGGCGGGCGGTTGAGGATGATGAAAACTGGCAACCCATGACCGAATTCTTGGTCGGTTCCTCCGCCTTCATGTTAGTCAAAGACGATGTAGGCGGTGCAATTCGGGCATATCAGGACTTCCAGAAAGCCACCAAAAAAACTGACTTCAAGGGTGGCGTGATGCAAGGTCAAGCCCTGAGTCAAGACCAAGTTAAGGCGATTGCCGACTTGCCGTCTAAAGAAGAACTCATCGGGCAGATTGCAGGTTCGATTAATTCCATCGCCACTAAACTGGCTGTGGGTGTCAACGAAGTACCTGCATCCCTGGGTCGCTGTGTCAACGAAGTTCCGGGATCACTGGGTCGCGTGTTACAAGCGCTCTCCGCTCAGAAAGAAGGTGGCGGTTAACCTCGACCTGGACTGTCAAAACGCTGACCCTGAGCGTAGTCGTTACCCTGAGCGTAGTCGAAGGGTCACACGTAAACAATCAAACAAAGGAGTTTATTCATGTCTGCTACAACCGACGAAATCTTGGAAAAGCTAAAATCCCTGACGTTACTCGAAGCGTCGGAATTAGTTAAGCAAATCGAGGACACCTTTGGCGTTAGCGCGGCTGCTCCTGCGGGTGGCATGATGATGATGCCCGGAATGGCAGCGGCTGGTGCGCCTGGTGCTGCGGCGGAAGAGGCGGAAGAGAAGACAGAATTTGATGTCATCTTAGAAGAAGTTCCCGCTGATAAGAAGATTGCTATCCTGAAAGTCGTGCGAACCATGACTGGGTTGGGACTCAAGGAAGCCAAAGATATGGTCGAGTCTGCGCCCAAGCCGATTAAAGAAGGGGTAGCAAAAGAATCCGCAGAAGAAGCCAAGAAGCAGCTTGAAGAAGCTGGTGCTAAGGTTTCCGTGAAATAGAACTCTGTCGGGGCAAGTCATGAATTGCCCCCACAATCGATAGATTGAATTCATCCCCCGGATCAACACGAACGGGGGGTTTTTTCATTTTTGGGTTGATCCGTGAAGACAGATGATATCATATCATTGCTTAGAAGACTGTACCTCATCATGAAATCTGCTGTAAATGCGTGACAGTTTACAAACTCTCCCCTTGTTAAGGAGAGGGAATTCTCATCCGGAAAAAATAAAAAAAAATGTGACAGTTAATCAATAGTCTACTGGCTGATCACAAATTATGAAAAGCTAACTATAATTTCCCATTATTTTAATAATATTTGCCTTTGTTTCTATGTGTATGGGAAAATCTAACAAAAAACAATCGAAGAGTTTTCCTGAAAAGCTTAATTCTTAAGATGTCTAAGGATTTTCCGCAAATTCATCCATCAAAAAATTGCTAAACCTGGAACATTGACTCGATTAAAAACGACTTGAATAGTAACAACGCAACACTACACCCTACCTATTGATGGATGTTACTATGAAACGCAACCTTAAGTCTTTTGTTACCTTTTCAACCCTAGCCGCTACCGCGATCGCGCCTGTTTTATTATCGGCTGATATGGCGTCTGCCAAGCCCACGGGAACTGATGCCAACTATATCGGTGCTGGTGTCGCTGCAGGCGTGACCAACGGTGGACAAAATAACGATGCCGCAACATTTGGCGGGAATATTCAAGGTCGTGTAACGACTTCAAAAGCGCCAGTTTCTCTGCGCGGTGCTGTTCTATTCAGCGATGATACCAGCGCCATTATGCCAATTGTTTCCTACGATGTTCCTGTTACGAACAACGCTAATGTTTATGTAGGTGCTGGCTATTCCTTCATTGAAGAAGACGGACAACCAACTCCATTAGGAAACAAAAATGCGCCTGTGGTAACAGTCGGTGCTGAAGCTCAATTTGGTCGCAATATTGTGGTTTATGGCGATACAAAACTCGGTATCGAAGCCTACGAAGATAGTCCAGCGTCTGCGGTTAGCATCCAAGCGGGTGCGGGTTACCGCTTCTAAACCATAACGCTCTGGTCAACTAACCCTGTAGAGACGTAGCATGCTACGTCTCTACACTACAGATTTTTCTGTTCAGGAATAATATTTAATAAAAATTAATAAATACAACCTGATAAAAATGGCGGATATCTTTACCATAAAATTACAGTAAACTTTGTTCGCCAAGATACAGGGCGGTTAAACTTGAAATAGAAAAGCAGCGTAACCAAATAAAAAGGTAAAGATCATGACTACTGAACTCAGCCAAGTTTTATCAATGATTTTGATCGTTTCTGTTTTCTCAATTGTTCTGTCGCCCGTGTTGTGCTGGATTCTTCCCGCCCGCGCTCCCAAAAAAACCGTGTAGGAAAGGTATTGAGCCAGCTATCTGATTCTTTGACGCGACATCGACAGACTTTTAACGCCGTGACTAGAAGGTATGAGAGCGCAGCGAATTCATCAGGGTGATTATTTCATGAAACTTATAGGTCTATTAGCCCACCGTCTCGTGGTGGGTTAATTGTTGGTTCGAGATAACAGAGCGAGACTTGTCAGAGTATAGTGGGAAGAACATTCCGTTTTGGGAACCATTCTCGGAACGCCACCGATGTATCACAAGCTCAAACAGCTCTGGCTAGCCATTACCAACAACCGAGGCGATAACCACCCGCGATCGCCTAATTCTCCTCTGCAAACTCCTATCCCCCTGTTATTGTACCCTGAGACTCAATCTCAAGCCGACAACTCAGACGAGATCCAGGAATTAAAACGGATCAATCAGCAACTACGGCGCGAGATTGCAGAACGAGAACAGGTTGAGCAGGTATGGCGAGAGCGAGAGACTTATTATCGAAACATTGTCGAAAATGCCAATAGCCTGATTTTACGCATCGATACTCAAGGTACAATCACCTTTTTAAACGAATTTGCCCAACAGTTTTTGGGTTACCCGGAAGCAGAAATCCTGGGACATTCTGCGGCGGAGACGATTATTCCAGAAACCGAGACATCGGGACGGGACTTGACTACTCTGATCCAAGACATCATTCAACACCCCGATCAATACCGCTACCACGAAAACGAAAATATCCGGCGGGATGGTAGTCGCGTCTGGATAGGGTGGACGAATAAAGCGCTCATTGATGGATCAGGACAAGTGACAGGTATTCTCTGTATTGGTCACGATATCACCGAGCGTCATTTAGCTCAAAACGCTCTGCGCTTGATGAATGAACAATTGGAACAGCGAGTTGCTGAACGCACAGCGGCGTTAACCGTAACCAATGAGCAATTGCGCCAGGAAATTACTGAACGTCAACGGGCGCAGGAAACGGAACAGCAGTTAATCGCTTCACTGCAAGCGGCGAAAGACCAGTTACAAGCGATTTTAGATGCTGTACCCGGATGTGTGTCCTGGATGGGGACAGATTTGAAGTACCAAGGCGTTAACAGTTATCTAGGTAAGACATTCGGATTATCCGCTGCAGCATTTGTGGGGAAGGAACTGGGGTTTATGAATTCCACCCCCGGATTTAAGGACTTTATTGCCCAGTTTTTTGCTAGTCCCCTCCAGGAAGCCAAGCGAGAAATTGAAACCTTGATTGGTGATAACTGTCGGTATTATTTATTGGTTGCTCAGAAATACCAACAGGGTCAAGCCGCTGTCTGTGTCAGCGTGGATATTACTGAACTCAAACGCACCGAAGAGGCGTTACGGTTGAGTGAGGAAAAGTTTGCTAAAGCCTTTCGCTGTTGTCCCAACTCGATTACGATTAGCACCTTAGCAGATGGACGGTATATCGAGGTCAACGAAACCTTTATGCGGTATTCCGGCTATCAGCGCCAAGAGGTGATTGGTCGCACCGCTGAGGAATTAAATATCTGGGTGCATCCTGAGGATCGCGATCGCATGGTTCATAGTCTACAGCACAACGGTGCGATTACGAATCAAGAATATGAGTTTCGCACCAAATCGGGCGAGATTCTCATTGGTTTACTCTCCGCCGAGATTATTAATTTAAGGGGAGAACGGTGCTTACTGGCACTAACCCATGATATTACCCAGCGTAAATTAGCTGAACAGCGTCTCAAAGAGAGTGAAATCCAATATCGGGCAATTTTTGAAGCCACGACAGATGGCTTAATTATTAGCGATTTAGACGGGCAACTCGTGGAGGCAAATCCAGCCGCGTGTCAAATGCATGGTTATTCCTATTCAGAGTTTATCCATCTTGATCCCGAACGTTTTATTCATCCCGACTCCCATTCAATATTTTATGAGTATCTTACTGCTGTCAGACAGGGAGTTCCCTTTCAGCGGGAAGCGGTGGATTTGCGTTCTGATGGTACGCCGTTTCCCATTGAGGTACGGGGAACCGGGTTTATGTACAAAGGAAAACCCCATCTTTTAGCCGTGGTGCGGGATATTACAGAACAAAAGCAAGCCGAAGCCCGGTTACGAGAAGCGGCTGAACGCGATCGTTTGTTGGGAGAAATTGCGGCTCGAATTCGCCGATCGCTGGATCTGAATGAAATTATGAATACGACCGTAGCAGAAGTGCGCCAGTTCCTGCAAGCGGATCGGGTTCTGATTAGTTATATGGATGGGGCAATGCATGGCAAAGTTGTGGCAGAATCCGTGGCGGATAATTTTTCCTCCTGTTGGGATTTAGCAGTAGAAAACGATGAGTATCTTCAGGAGTTAATTGCTTTATTTGAACATACTGATGTCCAAGTTATTAACGATACCGCTCTTTGGGAAACGTCCCCGGAACGCGCCGAATATTTGGATCAATTTCAAGTGAGAGCCGCGTTAGCCGTGGCGATTGTCGTGGATGAGCAAATGTATGGCTTATTAGTGGTGCATCAATGCACAAGTCCGCGTCAGTGGCAAGCCTTGGAAGTGGATTTACTGCGCCGTCTAGCGACACAAGTAGCAATTGCGATTAAGCAGGGACGATTATATCAACAGCTTAGCGAACTGAATACGAACTTAGAGTATCAAGTTGAAGAAAGAACGGCACAATTGCAGCAAAAAATGCAGGAACTGCAAGAACTGAATCAAATCAAGGATGTGTTTTTACATGCGGTATCTCATGATTTACGTACACCCGTGATGGGGATGTTAATGGTCTTGAAGAATTTACTCAATAGTTATTTTTCTACGCTCGATCAAGAATCAAGGACAAATGACCAAGGACATAAGACAATTCCCGTCCCACGTTCTATTGTAGAGCGGATGATCCAAAGTAGCGATCGCCAGCTTAATTTAATTAACTCGTTATTGGAAATTCATGCGGCTGAATCTTATGGGATTCCCTGTGAGTGCGAACCATTACAATTGAGTCAACTCATTCAAGAGATTTTGACAGAGTTGCAACCGTTACTGGCAAAAAATCAAGTGACGTTGACCAATCAAGTTGCCGATGATTTACCATTTGTGAGTGCTGACGTCAAGCAATTGTGGCGAGTGTTTGAGAATATAATCACTAATGCAATGAAACATAACCCGCCCGGAATTCACCTAACCCTGAGTGCGACGGTGGTGGAGGATGCTGTTGAAGGAGAGAAAGTGCGTTGTGCGATCGCGGATAATGGGGTAGGGATGGAACAACAGCAGTGCGATCGCCTTTTTGATCTCTACTATCGCGGCGCTTCTTCTCGCAGTTTAAGTGGTATTGGTTTAGGATTGTATCTGTGTCGGCAAATTATTAAAGCTCACGGCGGCGAAATTGGCGTGATTAGTTCTCCAGGAGAGGGAACAACTTTTTTGTTTACGTTACTCACATCTTCTACCAGTTAAAGGTAAGTAACTAGGTGGACACAATAAAAGCTAACGGTGGAGATGGTCATTCGTCATTTGTCATCCTCGTAGTGCTATAAAAGGGAGAGTCAAGCCGAATTTGGGATAAATCTCTAGAAATTTTGACGATGCACTCGTACCCGTTTAGAAGGATTTTGCTTCTGCACCCAGATTAAAAATTTCTGCATTTGAGGTTCATTTTTTAGCTTATCCAAAGAATTGAGTTCTTGGGATAAGTGGGTGTTGTCAAACAGAGAATGGATTTGTCGATGACAAGCAGAACAAATCATGGCGGTGGGAATTGTCTCGGCTTTTTTCTTTTTTGCCTTCTGTCGAGGAATTAGGTGATGAATCGTTAAACGCTCAACATCTCGTTCACATAATTGACAAATCATCGTTAGTCGTAAACTATTACAGACATTAAAGGGAAAGCTTTACAAGTGCATCTTTGACGGCTGACGGCAATTGTCGCAGAATCTTGCCTTTCTCCCGGTCAACAGCCACTAACGTCACCCGACCGGTTACATAGAGTTCTTTACTATCAGGCGATTGAATCTGGTAATCCCAATAGATGCGAACGCCGTCCATATCCGTCATCCGGGTTTTGACAATAGCGGTTTGACCCATACGAAGCGGACGGTGATAACGCACAGAGAGGTCAACCACGGGTAATTCACATCCCATCGCCACTAATTCAGCATATTCGATGCCGATAGATCGTAAGCATTCTACCCGTGCTTCTTCCATCCAGGTTATATAATTACCATGCCAAACCACGCCTGCATAATCACTGTGGTGAGGATGTGCCCGCACCGGATATTCAAACCAGTGTTCGGTTGTGGCGGTTAAAGAATGACTTTGGATGGCGCTGGTGGGTGGAAGTTGAGCCGAAGATTGAGAATTGTCAGACATATTATTCAACTAAGCAAGAACGTACCTGTTTCACTACCTAGATAACACAGGAGTACCCGTAAACTGCAAGCGGGAATAACCGACACATCTAAATTTGATTTAGAACAATAGCTTAGTTTTACAGTTTGTTAGTGTCCTGTTTTTTTGAGTTTCCATACTATGTATCCTGATCTGTTTTCCGTGGACGCCCTCCTCGCTAACCCTTGAACTAACTCTGGGGGAAACAAAAATTCACAAAAGAGTCACCGACAAAGCAAACTCAATTTATTGTCATTTGTCATTTGTCATTTGGCTCAAATCTAAACGACAAGAGGGCGGGTTTTGTTGATCAGTTATCGGTATACCCGCCAATTAAACGGCTAAACCCGCCCCTACAATACGATATAACTTCTGCCTCCTGCCTTCAAAAAGCCTTGTTTCTACTTCGCTTCCATCCAATTTTCCCCTTCACTCACATCTACCACTAACGGTACAGTCAACTCAACTGCTGATTCCATCGTCTCTCGAATTTTTGGTTGCAACTCCTCCCATTCATCCGGTGGAACTTCAAAGACTAATTCATCATGAACTTGTAACAGTAATCGCGCCTGGTAATCCTGTAAAACTTCATGCATTTTTACCATAGCAATTTTGATAATATCAGCACTAGATCCTTGAATCGGAGCATTGGCAGCAGCTCGGAGCAACCCAGAGTCATATTGACCAATTCCCTTGAATTCGTCAAGATCAATCTCTTGGGGATTTTTACCTTTAGCATCGCGCAGTCTGTTGCTATTGAACTCAAAGTAACGGCGGCGTCCTAAAATCGTCTCAACATAACCCTTCGCGATCGCGTCCCCTTTCATTTGCTCCAAATACCCGAATACTTTGGGATAACGCTGCTTCAATCGGTCAATAAACTCCTTTCCTTCTGCCGCCGATACCCCCGCTTCCCTAGCAAATCGCTGGGGTCCCATACCGTAAATCACGCCAAAGTTAATCGTTTTACCCAATCGCCGTTCCTCTGGTGTTACGGTTTCTTTTTCAAACAATAATTTAGCCGTTACTGCGTGAATATCCTGATTATTCCGGTAGGTTTCCACCAGTACGGGTTCTTGACTCAGATGTGCTAAAATCCGTAACTCAATTTGGGAATAGTCTGCGGATACTAATAACCAACCTGATTCAGGTAAAAATGCTTTGCGAATTTGGCGACTAAACGCCGTCCGAATCGGAATATTCTGTAAATTAGGATTTGATGAGGATAAACGCCCCGTGCTGGTTATGGTTTGATTAAAATCAGTATGTATGCGTTGGGTATCCTTATGAACCAGTTTCGGCAAAGCATCAACATAAGTGGATTTTAACTTAGAGAGGGTGCGGTGTTCGAGAATGGTATCAATAACCGGATGATCCCCTTGTAGCTTTTCCAATGTGGCATGATCCGTGGAGTACCCTGTTTTCATTTTGCGCGACTTGCGGCGGTCGAGATTCAGTTTTTCAAACAGTAATTCACTTAACTGTTTTGGAGATCCTAAATTAAATTCTTCTCCGGCTTGCTTGTAAGCGTTCTGTTCAATGTCTACGAGTTTCTTTTCTAGAGATTCCGAGAGTTCTTTGAGATAAGCCGTATCAATACGAATTCCTTGATATTCCATCTGGGCTAACACAGGTTCTAGAGTTTGTTCAACTTCCAGCAACAACTTTTCTATCGCTGGAATTGCCTCCAGTTTTTCTCGCAGTTTTGGCACTAGTTTAAACGTGGCATAAACTTGCATCCCACAGTAATTTGCCACTGTTTTGCTACTCAATTCAGCAATGGTTTTTCCTTTGGGAATCTTTAAGTCTTTGTAGCTTTTTAGCTGAATTTGGGGGAAGTAGCGCTCCGTTAAGCTATTGAGGTTATGACTATTATCTGGATTGAGGACATAACTGGCTAGCATCGTATCCATGACTACCCCAGCTAGTTTAATCCCCTGAGTCCGCAACACCAGACGATCAAACTTTACATTTTGTAGCACTTTGGGATAGCGATCGCGCTCTAAAATAGGACGCAGTGCTTCTAGAACGGTCTGTTGGTCTAAATTCTGACCCTGGTTATGGGCGATAGGAATATAGGCAACATCTGCTGGTTCGATTCCCCAACAGCAACCAATACCCACCAGTTCGGCGTTCCGTGGCTTCAAATCACTGGTTTCTGTATCCCAAGCCACTGGAGTTTCTATGTTCGTACAGTTTTCCAAAATATCGACCAGTTGGTCTAATTTATCTTTTGTATCAATAATTCTAGGTTTAATTGGACAACTGGCTGCCGCTTGTTTCTGATAGTCTTCTGTTTCATCGGCTGTCCAGAAAGACAGATCAGGACTATTGTCTTCAACCGAGGGGTCTGATTCTGTCCCTGTATCTTCCACCACGTTTCCACCAAAACGCTGCTGAATTTCGTCAATTTTCTTTAAGAAAAACTCGAATTCCAGTTTTTGTAAGAAAGGCTTAAGTACAGAGGTATCAAACCCCTCTAACTTGCCCGCCTTTAATTCCACATCCACAGGTGCATCAAATGCCAATTGCGCTAAGTACTTAGAATGTTCAGCGTCTTGCTTTCCGGTTTCCAGTTTCGTTTTTACCGCACCTTTAATCTGATCGAGAGATGCATAAATCCCTTCTAGGGAACCAAAATCATTCAGTAACTTAACCGCCGTTTTTTCGCCAATTCCCCTCACTCCGGGAATATTATCGGATTTATCGCCACAAAGGGCTTTGTAATCCACCACCTGTTCGGGTGTAATACCCAGTTTATTTTTTACCCCTTGGGTGCTATATTCTTCCAGTCCAGTGGAACTGCCGCTTTTTAATGCCTTATGGCTGAGATAGAGAACTGTAATTGACTTTTGTGGATCGATGAGTTGAAATAGGTCGCGATCGCCGGTTAAAATTTTTACCTGATACCCTTCATCAGTCGCCCGATGTGCCAAGGTGGCTAAAACATCATCAGCCTCATAGCCCGGAACCGCCAATACGGGTAAATTCAACGCCGTCAGCAATTCTTTGAGATTCTGCAAATCCGGGATAAAGTCTTCCGGTGTTTCCGGTCTATCGGCTTTATAGGTATCGTCAGCTTTGTGGCGAAACGTGGGCAATTCTAGGTCAAACGTCACCGCCATCGCCTGAGGTTGCTGGGAACTGATCACCTCTAATAAGGATTTGAGAAAGCCAAAACACACACTGGTGGGTATTCCACTTTTGGTTCGCAGTCCCCCATCTCGTCCTTTGGCGAAGGCGTAATAGGAACGAAACGCGAGAGAATGACCGTCAACCAGAATAAATAGTGGTTTTTCTGCCGTTGTTGAATCGGCAGAGGGAGAAGAATTAGACACAGGCGTTGATTTAGACATAGCCTTATTTTAGCGAGTTACGTCTCCCTGTCAGGATGTGGTGTTGTTGAGAAACCATGAAACAAAAAGCAGTTGGCACTTCCATCCAACTACTTTCAGTATCGGGTTAGGTTATAATTTTTAACTCAAACAGCCAGCAATTACCGTTTAACAGCTTTACGACGACGGCTGATAAAACCTACCACACCTAAACCAAGTAATGCTCCAACCGTACCGGGTTCAGGAACTGACTCGTGTGTTACCTTCACTACCCAATCTTGGTAGTCATAGTAGTAGTTTTCAGAATCCTTCTTGAACATGCCATCTTCCATACCCAGGAAGTAAGCGCCTTCTTCTACTACAGTCAAGAACTTGTCAGGGTTACTGTCTACATAATCCTCAGTTAGAGGGAAAGGATAGTTCTGATCGGTTTCTACATTGAACGTGTAACTATCTTTCTGAGCAACCCCAAAGGCAGAGAAGTTGCTACTTCCACCACCAAAACCCCGATCTAATAACCCTAGCTGGTATTCTACATCTTTTTCAAAGGTGTATTTAACAATACACTCTTCACTGATACTGATGCTACAGGTTCCCAACCAATCATTGGCATTACCAGAGCCAGGGTTGTATGGACGTAAGTCTTCTGTAAACAGTGACGTGAATACACCACCAGACACAAAACCGAAGTCTGAGTAAGTCGCACCTCTAGAACCTAGCCCTTCTGGAACCACAACGCTAAATTCGTAAGTTTTACCATCACCCTCAAATGTTTGTGTAGCATGAGGAATAGGCATTGGACCGATACCCTTCATAAAAGGGCTGTCATCGATGACGTCAACGCCTAGAGTAATAGCGGATGCAGGAACTCCAAAGCTTACTAGGGCAGTAGCGGTAGCAGCAGCGATACTTAGGCTAGAAATAATTGGCAATTTCATAGTAGTATATCCTTTCCGGGATAACTTGAATTTGACTAGAGAAAATTAGGCTTGAGTCAATTGATTGATACTCTTGTGCAGCCAATGTATGTATTTTCTCTCATAGCTACATTTTAGAATGCCATAAGAGGTTTTTTCCCTTCAAGGGGCAATTTTCATCAACTCTTCATCAATTTCCCCATTTATATAAAGCTTTTATGAAGAAAAACACAGACACTGATGAGTACAAACTCACAATGATTTATGAACGTCTACAGTGGTTTTATGTTAAATGAGATACACCCCAGGAAACAAGGATGATCGATAGAGCTGTTTAACTCTAGTAAGGCACTAATGTCACAGTTTGCTGATGTTCAGTAAATATACTCAAGCAACTGTTCACATTGAGCAGTTTGCTCTAGGAACAAGCTGATACAACTGCCTCAATTCAAGAGCGGAAACTGTACGCCGCCAGTTAGGTGGGGGAGATCCTGTGGACTGTTCAAGTGCCGTCACTGTCAGGATGAAGCAGGAAGTAAAGGCAGTAAGCGGCAAAGTTGTCCACTTGTGGGTAGCTTTGAGTCCGTTTTATGTAACTGTAACGGTTCTCCACCTTTGGATTCAATAGAAGTCTTCATTTGGAGGTATAGGCAATTTGTCAAATAATTGTTACAGTTTTTAATATAGCTTGGGAACGGTTGACCCGTTCACAGAACCTGGCCCCTTGCCAAATGCAGGCTTGTGTCATCTGAACGTCCATTTTTTCTAGCATTCAAGGAGATAACCATGTCCCAACCCATGCAACTTTCCCTAGAACAACAATTTAATATCCGCTCGTTTGAAACCCAGGTGCAGAAAATGAGCCGTGAGCAAGCTCAAGACTTTCTGGTTAAGCTCTACGAGCAAATGATCATGCGTGAAAATATGTACAAGGAGTTTCTCAAACATGAATGGGGTCTAGAACCCAGTTAAAAGTACGAGCAGTGGTCCCTATGTAGTGGGCGACCTCCGTCTCTTGCTCGGTTCCTACGGTGGAAAGGGGCTGGGGATGCTGGGGCGTCAACTCTAGTAAGGCTTCGGTCGGAATGGAATAAGTTGTAAGTAATGCGTCATCAAGCGTTGGATTGATTGGCTCGAATACTTCATTCTCTGAAACACACAACGCCACACGAGTGACAAGAGAGTGTAGCGAACTGGCTGAAGTGATTAGCTCAACAATGATTTATTACAATTAAGCAAGAATATTCTTGTCCTCATCTAGGAATAAAGGGTCGTTCAACAATAAAATCGTCGATTGTCCTGGTATTTTCTTAGAGAAAAAGCAAAACTTAATCATAGACATCCCCTAAGCGGTAAGCTTGAATCCGTAAGCAGCCCAACGCCAAACCTGCTTTGACGCTGGGTTTTGTGATCAAAAAATATTCTTCCTATCTTATGTTTCAGCGTTGCTTAATTTGCACCAATTTTGCCGACGGTTTGTATCGGTTGGTCGAGTTTGTACCCAGTTTAGCGGCTAATGGTATCCAAACGATTATCTTTCTTCATAGCGTACCGTTGTGGGAAGAAGGGGAAATTCCCCGGATAGATGAGGAAAGAATTACCCGCGCTCGCGATCGCCTGCAAGCTGGATTGAAAACTATACCGGAGGGCGTAGAGGTTCACATCGAAGTTCTCTCAGGGCGTCCTTTGGATAATATTCCCAAAGTAGCCAAACGTTACGAAGCCGATGTGATTCTGACGGGGATGGAAAGCCGCAATTTTTTACAAGAAAAGCTGTTTGGTAGCACTACAGCCGAATTAGCGAGGAACTATACCACTCCCCTGTTGATCCTGCGTCCCCAACTGGTTTCGACTTATACCTGTGAAGAACTCGAGCTGCGCGTGTTTGACATCAGCGCGATCGCGGTTTCCTCTGAAACAATCGGCAGTATTATTGAATTGCCTATCCGTAGCTTTGCTGGGGAATTAATGCGGCGTAGTTGGCATCCCGTTCTTTTCTTTCCACCACCGAGTTAAATTGATTGGTCAGGGAACTTCTGCTATACTAGCTTAGCGAAGCCCTGCCGTAGCTGTTGCGCTCGCTGCCTGAGTTCAGCAATCAACTCCTCTTCTCTCAAGACAACACCACCTCTGGTAATTTGTTGCTTCGCTTGAAGTTTGTGCGCCAGTTGATGGCAGAGCTGACATTTGCCTAAAATACCCATAATTGATGGGGAAAATTTCGCAAAAACGAATTCATCTTCTGAAGTAAAGCCCTTTTTGTCAATTCGCTGCGATAAGTCTTCGTGAGGGTTTGAATGAGGTTTGATCTTGTTGATAAATTGGGCAACAGCAACAACCTCTTTTTGGCGATTCAACAGGGGCCACGCCAGGATGGTATAAGTGCGATACCCTGTTTTTTGATCCGTTTTCTTCGCTTGTTCTGAACGGGGGTCGTCGTAGACATCAAAGGGAATATTGATCATGTTGGACGAGTGGGCAGCTAAACCAACAATTCCCTTGTTCATGGGGATATCAATGATTAAAGACCCCCCTTTTCCATCCTCAGCGATTAAAGAACCAACTTCCTTCTTGTGCTGATCGATCAAAAAGATGCTGGCGCGATCAGCACTCAGCAAGTCTCCAGCTTTACGAGTGATACGACCTAACATTTCACAAAGAGTGCGTACCAAATCCTGTAACGCTTTATCTACCGTATCTTTTTCGACGGAAAAATAGGAGTTAATTTGATTCTCACCCGAATTAAAGGCTACAGAAGATACAGAGGTGAGCGATGATTCTTGTCCCTCCAAGCCAGCCACTTCTCGCCAATCCAGTCCTAATAGCTGACAAATTTGCAGAAAGTTCAGCCGATTAACTGGCTGACCTTTGAGAAAAAGATTATTAATTACAATAGGTAGCGATCGACCTAGCTGTTCAGCTAGCTCTTGCTCTTGTCCGTTACTCTTATATCTCCAAGCTTGTTCGACAGCTTGGATATATTTAGGATGCACACTCAATGTTTTTGACATCGACATCATACAGGAGTAGCGGAATTCTACTTTAAGGATACAATAACTTTCCCGGAGCTAGCATCAGCCAATTAACGTAATCTGAATACGATATTTGTCTTAGTACACCTTTATCATTCGTCAGGGAACAGGGAACAGGATAAGGTAGAGTTGTGAGTTAACTCACAACTCCCCCAGCTTCCCCAGCTTCCCCAGCCCTACCTACTTTTCCTTTGCCTCGTCCGGGGACTTGGCATCAAAGTAAGCTTCCAACACCTGCTTAACCATCGGTGCAGCTACGGAACCGCCACCACCACCGGAATGTTCAGCAAAAGCGACCACGACAATCTCGGGTTTATCGAATGGCGCAAAGGCACCAAACCAGGCGTGAGGCTTTCCAGGTGGCGCTTCGGCTGTGCCACTCTTTCCAGCTACCGGCGGTAGATGAGGCACATTTAACACTTGTCCCGTACCACCATCAACCACCGCTCGTAATCCCTTACGTAGTGTCTCTATCGTTGAAGGCTTCATTTCCATTGACACCCGCCAATTGCTTAACGCCTCATTGTCCTTATGTAAATGCGGTTTAACTCGATAGCCACCATTAGCCGGAACAGCAAACATGACTGCCACTTGCAGGGGTGTTGCCTGAGTAAATCCCTGACCAATGGACATATTCACGGTATCTCCCACTGTCCATTCCCAGTTGAAGCGCTCTCGCTTCCAGGTATCATCCGCAATCAAACCGGCAGCTTCTTCAGACAACTCAATTCCCGTGGGTTGACCAAATCCATAGTTCCTTGCCCATTTAATCAGAGTCGGTCCACCTACCCCTTTGCCAATTTGACCATGAAACGTATTACTACTCCACGCCATAGCTTGCTGGTATCCCAACGGGCCAAAACCGGCACGGTTCCATTCGCCAAAGGATGTACCCCCAACATTCAGGGCGGCAAAGGTGGGCAACACGGTACCTGGTCCAAATTTCCCTGACTCCATACCCGCTGTTTGGGTCACCACCTTAAACGTACTCGCCGGGGGAAATCCGCGCATCGCCCGATTGACAAAGGGATTTCCTTTCCCTTGCAATTGCTTCCACATATCTGGAGTAATCCGGCTTGAGAAAATGTTGGGATCGAATGTAGGGCGGCTAACCATGGCTAAAACCGCTCCATTTCTGGGATCAAGGGCGACAATCGCACCCTTTTGATTGCCCAATGCGGCTTCGGCTGCCTTCTGGGTCTTTAAATCAAGGGTAATTTGCAGGTCTTTACCTGATTTTGCCTCTTTCTCACCCAGAATCCTCAGAACTCGACCTGCACCATCGACCTCCACTTGCTGACCGCCCCATTCTCCTCGCAGGGTTGGTTCAAAGGCTTCTTCAACCCCCATCTTCCCAGCAACATCGCCCATGCGATACCCTTCAGCGCGACGTTGTCCTAGTTCTTGATCATTCAGTTCTCCAGTATATCCCAAAACGTGAGCACCTACATCCCCATTGGGATAGTCCCTTACCGCTTCGATATCCACCTCGATGCCATCCAGTTGATGGCTATACTCCTGTAAAGCGGTGATTTGGGCAGGTGAAAGCCCCCGTTCAATTCGGATCAGCGAGGGTGAATCAAAGCCAGCCCGTTCGACTCGTTTTTGAATCTCATCTTCGGGAAGATCTAACAGTTGGGATAGACGTTGGCGCGTTTGGGGCCATTCATCTTTTTTCAGCGCCACGGGCCATAAGAACACTGAATGAGACAAGCGAGAGCTGGCAAGCACTTTGCCCTTGCGGTCGAAAATATTGCCCCGCACTGGTTGCTTCGGCACCAGCCGAATCCGGTTATTTTCAGCCAGTTGTCGGTTACGTTCTCCCTGAACCAACTGTAAGTACGCCAAACGAGAACCCATTGCTCCGACTAGGAACAAACTGACAATCAGCATGACAATGACCGATTGGTAATTGCGTCCAACGGTACGGGGTGTCGTTTGGCGACCTCCGGAATAGGGCTGAATCACGGTCATAGTAAACGGCTTCTCAACTCTCTTTAGTAGTTTGTACTCAGTCTAGTGTTGATTGTGACGCTTTTTTCACAGAAGTGGCTTATCTGTGCCAAACTAGGTCGTTAACCCAGTCGCATCAAGGTGAAATAATAGCGCATCCTTTCCTCGAATGCATTTTTAGCGGGTCAATTCTTTGAAGCCACCCCGCCAGGTTAGTAGACAGATAAAATAGACCCAAGTATAAAAAAAAGGATTAACGAATTCACATTGGATCGGGTTTCATTGGTTAAATCAGGGCGACTTTGCGCTAGTGAATGAATTATTATGTTTCAACCTTCCGTTAAAGACCAACGCGCTCCGGATGCTACGGCTGAGCTTGATGTTGAACTCCGCAAGGTTTTCAAGGTTTTCAATGGCGAGACAGCGGTTCGGGGAATTGACTTGAAGATCCGACGGGGAGAATTTTTTAGTATTCTCGGTCCATCGGGTTGCGGTAAAACGACTACCCTGCGCTTAGTGGCAGGATTTGAGTCTCCGTCTGCAGGTGAGGTTTTGATTCAAGGGCAACCCATGAATCACATACCTCCTCACCGCCGACCTGTCAATACAGTATTTCAAAGTTATGCTTTATTCAATCACCTGACGGTTGCGGAAAATGTCGCCTTCGGGTTGCGACTGAAAAAGCTCAAGGGGACAGACGTTGAGGAGCGAGTCAAACAATCCCTCAAACAGGTGCAAATGGAAACTTATAGCAATCGATTTCCCGCTCAACTGTCTGGAGGACAACAACAACGGGTAGCATTAGCACGAGCCTTGGTGAATCGTCCTACTGTTCTATTGTTGGATGAACCCTTGGGGGCGTTAGATTTTAAGCTTCGCAAAGAAATGCAGGTGGAACTCTCCAACTTGCATCAGGATTTGGGGTTAACGTTTATTATGGTGACCCACGACCAAGAAGAAGCCTTGAGCCTGTCTGATCGGATTGCCGTGATGGAGGCGGGGAAGATTGAACAAGTGGGCAACCCCACTGAAATCTACGAACGTCCCCGTACCCCCTTTGTGGCTAATTTTATCGGTGATACGAATCTGTTTAAGGGTCGCCTGCACGCTGCTGATTCTTCTACGCTACAAATTATCACGTCCAGCGGTTTGGAAATGGTTGTGCAATCCCCTGACGCCAAAGAATGGGCGAGTAACTCTAAGGAAATGGTGGTTAGCGTGCGTCCGGAGAAAATTCGCTTGAGTCTTTCACCACCCAACTCAACCGTGAATTGCTTTGAAGGTCGTCTCAAACATGTTATGTATCTGGGAACTCACGTTCACTTGGTCGTGGAACTCCTAACCGGCGATCGCCTGACGGTTATGCTGCCGAATAATGCTATGAACAAGCTACCCGAACCCCATACCTCAGTGTACGCCCGTTGGGCAACGACCGATTGTATCGCGTTAGAGGAGTAATTACTATGGCATCATCAGGAGTCAGGTTGTTTTTAGCCGAATTGGAGTCGCACTGTAACTCGAGTGCGATCGCGACGTTCCTCAATAGTGATGGAGAGTCGTTTGCCATTGACCTTAATCGTCAGGGACATAAGGTAACGTATGGAACAGATTTGGATATCAAGGAATTCTTTGTCGCCAAACTTTTGGGGGGGTGTCAACCTCATGGTTCGTTGATCCTGCGTTCGTTTACGCCGGATATTGACGAATTTACCCAGTTACCCATTAAAGAATTACGCGGCTATGTTCTGCAAGGGACGGGGAATGATCTGGAATTTGAAAAACTTCCCCCCAAGGTCATGTTTGCCTGTCACAACACCGATGCCGAAACTGGGGAACCTTTACCCCTAGAACAATCTGTCCGCTATTGCTAAAGTTGTTGTTCGTCCTTTGTCCTTTGTCCTTTGTCCTTTGTCCTTCGTTAGGGAACAGGGAACACCTCGACTTACCTCGGCTTCGCTCGGTAACACGCTCGGTGTGTCACAGGGAATAGGGAATTCTTAGTTGTCCTTGGTTGTTGACCAATGACTATTAATGACTGGTTGCTAATAGCGTTAAAGCAATGACCAATGACCAATGACCAATGACCAATGACCAATGACCAATGACCAATGACCAATGACTAATCAGCCAAGATCCCGAAAACGACCAAACCGCCGTCAGTTTTTACAAGCGGCGGCTTCAACCTTACCCTGGCTAGCGCTGTCAGGGTGTGGCTGGAGACTGGCGAATGTGCGTCCGGCGGCGGGGAGTCAAGATGATGCTAATCTGTTATACATTTACACTTGGGCTGGCTATACTGACCAAGATTTGTTAGACCGCTTTGAGGAAGAAACCGGGATCAGAGCGATCGCGGATGTCTATGATTCTAATGAAGCAATGCTGGCTCGATTGCAAGCGGGTGGTGGGGGCGCTTATAGCATCATTTATCCTTCGGAGTACATGGTGCAAAAGATGATCAATATGGGGATGTTGCTAGAACTCGACCAACCCCGCATCGAGGGTATGTATCGGTTGTTTCCCCGTTTTCAGCAAGCCGACTATGATCCGGGGAATCGCCACTCTGTTCCTGTCAGTTGGGGAACTACCGGCTTGGTTTACAATACCCAGCAAGTCCAACCCCCGCCAGAGGATTGGGATTATCTGTGGGTGTATCAGCAGCAGTTGGCAAAACGGATGACGTTGGTCAATGATGTGCGAGAAGTTATGGGTGCGGCGTTGAAAAAGTTGGGATATTCTTACAATTCCACCAACGTGGAACATATTCAAGCGGCATATCAAGCCCTGATGGACTTAAAACCTGCGATCGCGTCTTTTACATCTGATGCTTGGCGTCCCCAGATTCTCAGTGGAGATTTAAAGATTGCCATGTGTTATTCGTCCGATGCCACGGAAATCATGCCAGAAAATGAAGATTTACGCTATGTGCTTCCAGAAAGTGGCTCCTCTCTCTGGATTGATACCCTAGCCATTCCCAAAACCGCTCCCAATGTCGAGGGCGCTTATGCTTGGATTAATTTTATGTTGCAGCCAGATGTCGCCGCACGCATCGTGGAACGCCTAAGTTTTGCGACGCCCAATAAAGCTGCTTATAATCTTTTACCGCCTGACCTGAAAAATGATACCAGTCTATTTCCTCCAGAAGAAGCCCTGGAACGGTGCGAAAATTTGGAACCATTAGGAGAAGTTGAAGCCGTCTATGACCGCTATTGGACGAAATTGACCAGCTCTTAAATGCTGGCTATGTCAATAATTCATAATTAATACTTATACCGTGTCTACCGACAAAAAAGTTTCCCCCACCTCCTTACCCAATCCCGCAGCCACAGATCATAAGGCTGAATCCTCATTTATCGAAGAACCCACCCGTTCTCGACGCCAGTGGTTAGAACCCTTGGCGTTATTAGGACCGGCTGGACTGTGGCTGTTTTTATTGTTGGTTTTACCCACTCTGATCATCTTTGAGTTGAGCTTGGTTCCTGATATTAAACCGGGGGATATTGTGAACCCGTCGGGACTGGATAACTATCTGCGCGTCTTTGAACCAATCAATCTGCAGGTGATGGGGCGATCCGTGTTTTTTGCAGTAGGTACGATGGCGATTTGTCTGGTGTTGGGGTTTCCGGTAGCTTACTGGATTGCTCAGATGGCACCGAAGCGCTGGCAGAATTTACTCCTGTTAGGGTTTATCCTACCCAATTTTACCTCCTCCCTGTTGCGCTCTTATGCCTGGATTACGATTCTGCGACCCACCGGGGTACTCAATAGCATCTTAACCTCGATTGGCTTACCCGCGTTGGAACTCTTAAATACCAGTTCGGCGGTATTAATTGGTATGGCGTATAGTTATTTACCGTACATGGTATTGATTCTCTATGCGTCCTTAGAGAAATTAGATCGGCGTTTATTGGAAGCGGCGGCGGATTTGGGTGCTAATCCGGTGCAAACGTTCTGGAAGGTAACTATACCCCAAACCTTTTCCGGTATTGCGGCGGGTTCGATTCTGGTGTTTATTACCGCTTTGGGGGATTTCGTTGATCCGGAGTTGTTAGGGGGGGCTTCCAGCATGACGGTATCCCGTCTCATTTACAACCAGTTTCTGGGCGCAACCCAAAACTGGGGATTTGGTTCAGCGCTGAGTATGGTGTTAATTTTTGCCGTGAGTATTGCGATCGCGCTTTTAATTAAGTACGGGGATATGGAACCGCAACGCTAGTTCGTTCTTCGTTGACTAATATTCAGCCACTACGTTTTCGCTTTTCTACCCAAGAAAATTGCTATTTGTAACAACTCCTAAACTTTGGTAAATACTGTTTGGCAGCCAGAGAGAACCATGTTACTTTGAATATGGAGATCGTCCTCCAGAGACAATAACTGGAGAAAAACCAAGGAAGAGTCAGAGGTGATGACGATCATCCCCAATCTTTGGCTCTGCCACAGAAGTAACCAACCTAGCGTAGCCTTAAGGGGTTAGATTCGGTGAAAACCGAAACCCAACTCAAGTCCAGAAAGACACATTTATGCGGGTCAATAAGCGGTGAACCTGTGAAATTTGTAAACATTAGTAAGCTCAGATTAAAACCTGAAAAATCAACGGCTTGAAAAGTCCTAATAGAACGATCACTTGGGTCTAATCTCTTTGGTTAGACCCATTTGATTATGATTATAATTAGGGTCTGCTGAATAAGTCTTGTGGTGAGGGGAGGCAATAGGGAACACCTCGACTTACCTCGGCTTCGCTCGGTAACACGCTCGGTGTGGAATAGGCAACACCTCGGACTTCGACGTGAGCGCTCAGTCGAGAGAAAATTTGGTGCTTAGGTCGGCGGAACGTCTGTCAATTGTAGGGGCGGGTTTAGCCGTTTAATTTTGTTATCTACCGATAACCTCTCAACAAAACCCGCCCTGTGTCATAAACAACAGCTTATACGTTTACCGAACACTAATCGGTTCAGTAGGTTGATTCAAACCCCGTTCTGCCAGCACCGTATTTTCGAGAACCGTAAGCGCTTGCTTGTATTGGGGATCTTCGATTGTGGCACGTAACATCGGTTGTGTAACCAAACGCCGCTGTTGAGCGCTAGTTAAATCAATTTTCACATCAGGGCTAATTCCTTTGTGATTAATATCAATCCCACTGGGAGGATAGTAGCGGGAAATCGTCACCGCTAAACCTGAACCATCAGATAAAGAATGGACAGACTGCACGACAGCTTTACCAAACGTCGTTGAACCGACAACCCTCGCCCGTTTATTATCCTTCAGCGCACCCGCTAGAATTTCACTGGCGCTAGCTGAATAGCCATCAACTAAAACAACTAGGGGAAGCTGAGTTAGTGCGCTTTGGTTGGCAGAAAACTTTTGTTCTCCACCTTTGCGATCAATAGTGTGGACAATCTCACCCTCATCGAGCCACATCCGGGCAATTTCAATACTGGCGTACAATAATCCACCAGGATTACCACGCAAATCTAAAACATAACCATTCACATCTTGGCTATTCAGATTGCGAATTGCCCGTTGCATTTGTTCTGGTGCGTGGGAACTAAATTCATCAATGCTGATATAACCCACCCGCATCTGACCTTCCTGCTTGAGGGTATAGTGTACAGACGGTAGCTCAATCTGAGCGCGGGTTAAAGTAACATCAAAGTGATTTTGCCCTTGACGAGATATTTTTAGAGTGACGGATGAGCCAACTTCGCCGCGAATTAACGCCGAGGCTTCTTCCGCACTCATCCCTTGAGTGGATTTGCCATCAATGGCGATAATTTTGTCTCCAGATTTAAGTTCGGCTTTGAATGCCGGTGAATTTTCAATCGGCTCAATAATAACCAGCTTCTGGGTTTTCTCATCCACACCCATGCGAATCCCGACGCCAGACAGTTCACCTGCTGTTTGATCCGTTAACGCTTTGAATTGTTCGGGTTCTAAAAAGCGAGTATAGGGATCACCGATGGGTTCTAGGGCGTCGCGAATGGCTTTGTAGGCTTGTTCGGAAGACGTATAATTGCGGTTGAGTAGCTGCTGACGGGTCGCTTGCCAATCCACTTGATTGAACGAGGGATCAACGTATTCCTGATTAACAAGTTGCCAAACTTCATCAACAACCGTCTTGGGACTATCCTCAAGCGCCGCAAAGACGGAGCGATTACTGCCAATTGGGGCTAACCATGATAATGTGGCTGTTGTTGCGATCGCACCCGTTACGAGGATGCTTTTCAGCCAAGGGAAGGTTTTAGAATATTGATTCATGGGAAATACGTCGAACAGACTATGGGTTGGTTTAAAGCGGACAGTCAAAGCGTACCCAGTCGTTAGCTGCAATAATTAGCATTCCCTGAGTAGGGATAGCATGGTTCTGGCGGCATCAAATCCGTCTATTGCTACTATACTCAACTTATCTGGCTAATTTCCAGAAATTTTGTGCCAGTTGACCTATTGTCCTGGTGATGAAGACAATGGCTTCGCCTCGGACAGTCAGAGTGAATCAAGTGGTAAGCCTCAGTGAGACGATTGATAACACGCCATTGGCTACGGGTTGCGCGTTGGCTACTGTCTAAGCAACGACTACGCTGGTTAGGCTTAGGGCTATTGAGCCTAGTCGTTATTCTTAGTATAGGGTTACTTGCAAATATCTTCAGATTGTCGGCAGGAGCCGCTTCACCTGTAGATACATTCTTTGTTTTAGGGGGAAGTATTCGCCGGGAGGTTTATGTGGCTCAGTTAGTGAAGCAACATCCCCAAACTCCGATTTTGATTTCTCAAGGCTCTGATGAACCCTGTATTTTGCTCATATTCCAAAAGTATAACGCGCCCATGGGTCAGGTTTGGTTAGAAAAATGTGCGGATTCCACGTTTGGTAATTTCTACTTCGGGATTCCAATTTTACGGCAGTGGGGGGTACGTCATGTTCAGTTAATTACCTCTCCCACCCATTTACCACGAGCGGGGTGGATGGCGCAAATTCTTTTGGGAGCAAATGGGATTTGGGTTGATGTGGATACGGTGCAAGAACAGGGAATTCCGGGGAATCAGGAATCCTGGTGGAAAACGGGATTGGATGTGACGCGCAGCCTAGTTTGGGCGCTATTGAGTCAGGGAATTCAGCCGCACTGTTCCGAGGTTACGCCCCTAACTGAGGTTGATTTAGACGCTTGGCAAAAGTCAGGTTTTGATTGTGAGTATCAATGGTGGTTGAAGCTGGATTATTGATTGGCAAAGCGCTGATGTCTAAAAAATAGCTGGCTATCACCGTAGTAGGATGCCACAAATTCCGAGGTGGTTTCCAGATGTCCGATAAGTTGGGCGTTTTGGCGATAACTTGGCTCGTCTATGATGTCAGCTTTCTGGTCAGCATTTTCGTCTCCTACGTTTTGGGGCACAACAGCATAGAGGGAAAATAAACGGGTTCCAGCCGGAATCGTGGCAAGATCATCTCTGAAATCATGGGGTTGATTTTCAGGAAATTGAATAGTGGGATTGGGAACGAGAAAAAGGCGATAGGGATAAAAGGGATCAGGTTCTAGATGACCCGTTTGGTCGATTCGGGCAAAGCCTTGCAAATAGAGTTTTCGGGGAAATTTGCTGACGCGGCGGAAGATTGAATTGATCAATTTAGGACCTAAATCATTTTCTGCGGGAACGATATTAGACAATTCATTGGCAAAGAAATTATAGTTATTGCCTTGACCCGTGAGGGAAACCAATGCTGAGACATTTTCCGAGGGTTGACCGTCCACCAAAAGCTTGAGGGCTAACCCTGGAGCAAATCCGCGATCGCTGGGATCACCGGTGAGGGATAATCGTAGAAGACCGTAGTCAGCACCTTTAAATAAACCAGTAAATTGAGTAGTCGGGGTGGGGATCAACTTAACCTTAGCAACACTGGCGTGGGCGTGAATGGCTTTGTTCCATTTGCGGGGTGCTTCATCGGATAAGCGATCCATTTTGATGCTTAAAAAGGTAAAAAATAAACCGATCACGTCAATTTTTTTCAGTGGCGGTAGGGTATCGTAGCGGGATGCTAAAATTCTTTGCTGCCAAATCAAGTCCTGCTTTTTTGCAGCCGTCCAGGATTCATAGTCGCTTGGTAGCGGTTCTAGCTTGTGGGCATTATGCCAAAATTTTTGTAGATTTTTCATGGAGGTGACTGGGTAAAAAAGTATGTCGGTTTATTTTGATTTTTGGTTAACACTTCATCCTTCATCTCTCAAATTTATGGGTTAAATTCATTAGTTTTTTCTGGTATTCCTAGAAACCGGGTTTCTTTGGGTGAAAGGTCGATATTGGTCATCCTCACGAGAAACCCGGTTTCTTGACCGATGTCCTAGCCACCCATACTCCCCATGGAACAAAAAGCGAAGCATCCGATGGTTTCCCCCTTTTGAAGGGAGACGGGAGGGGGATCTATAAGGGGCGTTGTAACCCCTCACACCTCCGCCGCAACGCTTCGCTAGTTACTATTACCTGTTGCCCAATCTCAACAATTAATACCCCGAAACACCGACTTTACGCCAGGGAGCAAAGGCATTTTGTACACCAAATAAAGCGGGGCTGACGGTGGGGTAATGGCGGCGCAAGACACTTAACATACTGTTGTTGTCAATCCAATCTAAACCCCATTGAGTGTAGACTTCGGCGGTGTAGTCTTTGGTGAAGAAGCGATCGCTCTTAAGTCGGCGGGATGCCATTAGGATAAAGATACGGAAAGCTGTGTCACTGAAGCCAAACCCGGCGGGCGGGTTTTCGGCAAACATACCCACCATTAAATCAACGCTGTTGATGTCGTTGTTGTAAACGTCCCGGAGTTCCTTTGCCCATTGCGGGTTCTCGGTGATGTCCTCAAAGGTTTTGACTCGTTCACGACCAATGAGTTCACGGAATTGATTATAACGGGGAACGCCGCGTTCGCGATCGCGTAATATATCCACAGCCGCTAAATCAAAGACTTCGCCGTTATCCCGGACTAATTGCTGTAGGAAACGGGGATAGTTATGTAAGGTAATCGCCCCAGGATGAGTAATGCCAAAGGAGTAGAATAAATCGGGCATACCTACTTTATCGACTAGATTCCGACTGCGATTTCCTGATACTTCAAATAGATTTTCTGTAAATCGCAATTCCCCATTGTCGAGAGAGTAAAATTCAAACTCATCTGGCATTAAGGGATGCATCCGATAGACGGAGACAAATTCTTCGGTGAGATAGTAGGGGGCAGTGTGGTGATCTGTCGCTGAGCCGACAATCCCACTCAGGAGTTCCCCCTCTCCAATGCGCCCAAACAAGCGTTTGACATGTGGACCTAATAATCCCCACCAGTTAGCCTTCATAGCAATTTCTAAAGCTGGATGTCCTAAGATTGCAGGCGTCCATTCAACGGTGTGGATTTTGGCGAGTAAGGCGGCGTTAATTAGTCGGGCGTGGTTGAACAGATCATCATCTGTCCAGTCGGGATATTCGTTTTTGAGATGATCGCAAATCGTATTGTGTTCTTTGACAAATAGAGTATGTAACATAGTCAATCCCACCCACCAGTTCTCATCAAAACCAACGAGATCGACACCATTTTCAGGGTTGATGGGTAATAAGTTATCGTCACCGATAATTAGCTTGCCATCGCCATGAGTCCGCAGCTTATCAATGGTTTCCTGATCACTGCCATAAATTTGCGACGCATCCCACCAGTGAGTAACTCGGTTAAGAAAGGTAGGCGGATTTTTGGTATCTTCGTCGGGACGGGTTGAGTCGGGTAAGGTTGCGCCTACTTCTAGCGGTCGATATTCTTGGGGCCAGGGATCGTCTGCTTCGAGAGGAATCTCAAATTTCTGGTCAAATGTACCCCCATGGGCGAACCAGTCATGGGTTTGAAATTGAATCCAAGAGGCGGCATGTAGGTTTAAGGTGCTAGCGGGTACAAATTCATCCCGCGTCAGTAGTTGGCGGCTAATTGTGCGCGGATTGGGTTCGAGTAAATTCTTTTGGTCAGGGTGAGTATATTGGAGGGGAACATTGCGTCCAAAACGGGAACCCGCCCGCCCCATTTCTGGCTGTTCCAGGTCATTAAAACTCCCGTCGGCTGTGCGAATCTTGAGATGGTCACCATCTGGACTAGGTGTTGGTTGTGTCCCCTCACCTTGGGTCGGTAATTTTGCGGTATCATGTAGATTTTCTTCCCGCAGTCGGTTCCGAAACTTAAATAACTTGACTAATGCCAGGGGAACGGGGAATTGATGCCAAGGTTTTTGCTGACCTCGACCTGATTTAGATGATTTAGTCATGGTGTTAATTCCTTTTATTTGGATACAATATTTAACAATTCTGTCCGCAATCGGGACTAAAATCAATACTATTCATAGTAAATCTCTATCTTATTTCCGACAAGCCCTTTCAGCAAATTTCCTGAATTAATCTCAACTCTCCCCAATTTATACCAATTTTTGTTCAATCCTAGAACGTTGGGGCAACCGGGGTAGTAATGGATTGCTAGTCTTAATGATTTGTGAAAACTAATAGAGCTGAAAACCTTGCTAAGTAAGAATTCCTTGTCCCTACCTACTTATCTTATGGTGCTAACACCCCTCAGCCCATTCGCCACAAAATCGGGATATTTTTAACAAAACTTAAAATAACTCGCCATTTTTTTCAGGATTTGCCATAATCAAAAAATTAGAATATTCTGGATTTTTGTCGCCATCTGACAAAAAGGCATAGCTACGAATCAAGTCCGGAAATGCCAACATAAGTAGGTTGGTGGAAATAAACTCAACCTTATGAAGTTATGTTAACAAGCCTCAAGCTATTACAAATGACAAATGATAAATGACGAATGACAAATGACATGACAAATGACAACGATATCATTTTTCAACCGCTAACATTCCGAAACCTCACCGTCAGTAATCGCATCTTTCGGTCGAATATTTCCGGCAGATTCGATAACTATGACGGTTCCGGAAACCAAGTCCGAATCAATTGGGAACAGAAGTTTGCCCAGGGAGGCGTCGGCGCAATTATTTCATCGTTTACGCCAGTACAAATTCGCGGACGAATCCTGCCAAATTATGCCACTATTGACCGAGATGACCGCATTCCATTCTGGCGTAAACTTGGTGAGGTGGTGCATGAATACGACTGTAAATTTATCATGCAACTGAGCCATTCTGGGCGTCAGCAGGATGTGAGTGGCGTAGAAAACCTTAATTTAAAAGCCCTCAGTTCAACCAGTATCACAGAATCGTTTCATGGTTTTGAATGCCAAGCCATGACCAAGGCTGAGATTCAAGAAACAGTTCAGGCGTTTGCGGCGGGGGCGAGACGGGCGCGAGAGGCGGGACTGGATGGCGTGGAACTGCATAGTGCCAATGGTTATTTAATTACCCAATTTCTAAGTTCTGGGATTAATGACCGCAACGATGAATATGGGGGATCATTAGAAAATCGCGCTCGCTTTTTGTTGGAGATTATTAAAGCCATTCGTCAGGAAGTGGGTGATGACTTTCACCTCCAAGCTAAGATTAGTGCGGTGGAGTATAATAATGCCGTGATTCCGTGGGAAAAGCCAGGGAATACCCTAGAAGATTCGATTCAAGTCTGTCAGTGGATGGAAGCGGCTGGAGTGGATGCCATTCATGTTTCTACGGGGAGTATATTTCCTCATCCCTTGAACCCTCCTGGTGAATTTCCCCGCATCGAGGCGATGCGCTGGTATGATTTGATGTTATCCAGTGGAATTCATACCTTTCGCAACTATTTATTATTTCGGTTTCCCCTGTTGTATCCGATTTTCTTATTCTTATGGAATCGAGTTCAGAAACAGACCCAAGACCAACCGATTCAGGGATTAGAGGTAAAAGCGCAAGCTTTGAACGAGTCGTTCCAGAGGTTTGTGAGTTCTGAACAGATGCAGGAACTTCTACAAAAATATCAGGGGGTTAGCCTTAATCACGCGGCTGAGATTAAAAAGCAGGTGAATGTTCCAGTGATATGTACTGGAGGCTTTCAACAGGCGTCCTATATTCGTCGGGCTATTCAGGAGAACTTCTGTGATGCGGTGAGTATTGCCCGTCCTTTGGTGGCGAATAATGACCTAGTGCATCAGTTTAAGGCAGGAAAAGACTTGCCTGAACGCCCTTGTACTTACTGCAACAAATGTTTACTTAATGCCTTAGAAAATCCCCTGGGTTGTTATGAGTTAAGTCGCTATAATAATCCCGATGAAATGATTGCAGAAATTATGACTGTGTTTGACCCTGCACCGTTTCGGTGACGGGAATAGAGGAGATGCGTGGGCGGGTTTAGTAACATTAGGGTAACAACAAAGAATAATAGGGAAAACTAACTGCCTCTAATGGCGTGACCCAACTAAAATGGTGCAATAGATTGGCTTCGTAGTGAGGGCTTCAGCCCTTTTTAGCTGACATTAAGGTTTAAATGCAGAATAGCTTAAATCACCAATCACTAATTCTTAATCATGGAAGAATCAACGCCATTAAAGTCAACGGGAAAGACTTTTAAAAAACTATTGATTGTGATTGCGGGAGTTATACTCGCTACAATTATTGGTTTAGTTTCTCCCCTAGTCTTAAATAATCCTGTCGATTATGATGATATTAACAATCACTTTAAATATGGTTCAATTGGCAGTGAACCAGAAAATGGAGTACCTTACTGGATTTGGAAAGTTTTACCCGCCGTATTTCCTGACAAATTACCCGGTGAAGGCTATCAATCGTTGGGCTTTCTTTACGAATCCGGAAAAGACCGCCCCATTGGGTTTTCTCAGCGTCGTGTCTTGATTGACCGCGTTGGCTTAAATTGTGCGATTTGTCATGTGGGTTCACTGCGGGATACGCCTGAAAGTGAACCTCAAATTATCCCCACGATGCCCTCAAATACGGTAAATCTACAAGGGTATATTCAGTTTCTGGGCAAAACGGCTTTGGATGAACGATTCACTCCTAACCGAATCTTAGCCGAAATTGACGCCCAAGGGGGAACGTTTAATCCGATTCAGAAATTAATTTACCGCTATCTGGTTATTCCCCAAACAAGAGATGCGTTGATTACTCAAGCAAGTCAACTGGCTTTTTTAAATGAACAACCGGATTGGGGTCCAGGACGGGTGGATACGTTTAATCCTTATAAATCAATTCAATTTAGCTTCCCGATGGACGAGTTGGAAGAGGCTGAAAAAATTGGCACGGCGGATTTACCCTCTATCTGGAATCAAAAACCCCGTGAAGGATTGCAACTGCATTGGGATGGGGATAATAAATCGGTTCATGAACGTAATTTAAGTGCGGCTTTGGGTGCAGGGGTGACACCAGTTACAGCGGATTTGGAACGGATTAAACGGATTGAAGATTGGTTGTGGGAACTTTCATCACCGACTTATCCATACGCGATTAATCGGGAATTAGCAGCTAAGGGTCAGCCAATTTATCAAAATAATTGTGCCAGTTGTCATGCCTTTGGCGGGGCGAAGGTTGGTAAAGTGACGCCGATTGGGGAAATTGGTACTGACCCGCATCGGTTGGATTCTTATACATACGAGTTACTGTCTAATCAAAATACCCTGTTTGTCGGGACGCCGGAACGGTTCAAGAATTTCCGTAAGACCGATGGTTATGCCAACATGCCATTAGATGGAATCTGGTTGCGATCGCCTTATTTGCACAATGGGTCTGTACCGACGTTACGAGACTTGTTAGAGGCTCCAGACGACCGTCCTCAAGTATTCTATCGCGGGTATGATGTGTTTGATCAAGAGAATGTCGGTTTTGTCTCAACGGTTGCCCAAGAGAAGGGGACGCCGTATTTTAAGTTTGACACGACTGTACCTGGCAATAGTAACAGGGGTCATCTGTATGGTACTAACTTCTCGTCGGAGGATAAAGCCGCGTTGGTTGAGTATCTGAAAACACTTTAGAATCAGGAGTAAACATCATGAATCATTATGCAAAATGGTTTAGTCGCATGGTCTGGTTAGGCATTGTGGTGAATATGTTTTTTATAATTCCCCTCTGCTTTTTTCCAGAGGTTCTACTTTCGCTATTAAAGATGCAAATACCCGTGCCAATTATCTGGGTAAGGGCGGCTGGACTCTTACTACTGGAACTAAGTATTTTGTATATTCCGGGGGCAATTGATCCTTATCGTTACAAAGCAACAGCTTGGATGTCAGTGGTCGTCACACGCGGCGCGGGCGCTACCTTCTTCCTGAGTGCTGTTTTGTTCTTTGGGCAAGATTTAGGATTTATCACAATTGCTTTAGTTGATGCCTTCTTCGTGATTGTCCAAGGAACTCTGTTATTTTTGGCGATGAAAACTCAACAACCTGAAATGCCGGAAACCGTTCAAGAGTTTTCCTAAATCGGTCATTTTTGCAGAAGTTGAATGGGTAGGGACGACCCGATTGCATTCCTTAACAATTGGAGTTTACTCAATTATAGCGGTTGCCATAAAGCTTAGGACATTTAAGGCTGAAACAAACCTGTACCAATAATAAATTGTCTGCTCTCTGCCTTAGCGCCTTCTGGCTTTTGCTATAGATAGGGTCGCCTTCTACTCTCTCAATTTGCCTAACTGGGATGCTTCCCCCTACAGATTTTTGATGAAACAGAATACGAATTAATTCAAGTCAAGAAATAAAGGAACAATTTTATGGAAAGTACACCATCAAAAATTGGACGAACCATTACCGCGATCGCAATCATTCTAATATTGCTAATTGGCAGTGTCGGATATCTGGCATGGTATAACCTTTTTCGCGAAGTAGATACCTATTACGAATCAGTCGAAGATCATTTTAAATACGGATCAATTGGCAGCGAAAATGCCGAAGGTGTTCCCTATTGGATTTGGTTAGTATTACCTCGAGTTTTTCCTGATAAACTCCCCAAACCCGGTGGCTATACCTCTCTCGGCATTACCTGGGAAGAAGGACAAGAATTACCCGTTGGCTTTTCTAAAAAAATTATCGGCTTTCCCCGCCAAGGGATAACCTGTGCGCTTTGTCATAGTGCCACCTATCGCCAAACCCCCAAAGATAAACCAACGATTGTTCCCGGTGGACCTTCAAATAAATTTCATCTGCAAGGGTATATTCGCTTTCTGGGTGACTGTGCTACTGATCCTCGATTTAATGCAGACTATATCTTAGATGAAATTAGCTATAATTATGACCTATCTTTGTTTGACAAGCTACTCTATCGGTTTATTATTATTCCCCGCACCCGGAAAGAATTATTAGAACTTAAAGAAACCTTTGCCTGGATGGAAGAACGACCCGACCAAGGACCCGGACGCATTGCCCCCTTTAATCCGGTGAAGTTTCGAGTTTTGGGGTTGCCTGTCGATGATACAATTGGCAACTCGGATATGATGTCGATTTGGAATCAAAATCAACATGAAGGATTTGCCTTACATTGGGATGGGTTAGAAACATCACTCACAGAAACTGTGAACACTGGGGCGATTGGTGATGGGGCGACGAAGGAGTCAATTAATATTCAGGGATTAAAGCGGGTGGAGGATTATATTCGTCAATTACCGCCGCCGAAATATCCGTACACGATTGACCAAGGTTTAGCCGCAAAAGGGAGTCAAATTTTTGAGAGTAACTGCGCCTCTTGTCATGCATTTGGTGGCGAACGCACCGGAACCGTTATTCCCATTGATGAGATTGGTACAGACCGTTATCGTTTAGATATGTGGACGCAAGCAGCGGCTGATGCGTATAATGAGTTTGCCGAGGGGTATGATTGGGATTTTGATCAGCTTCGCAAAACTAATGGATATGTGGCGGTAGCCTTGGATGGGTTGTGGTTAAGAGCGCCCTATTTGCATAATGGTTCTGTCCCCTATTTAACGGATTTGTTGGAGATACCGGAGCAGCGGACGATGGTGTTTTACAGAGGATATGATGTGTATAATCCGGAAAAAGTGGGCTTTGTTGCTGAAGGCGTAGCGGCGGAGAAAGAGGGATTTAAATATGATACAAGGGTGACGGCAAATAGTAATCAAGGTCATGTTTATGGCACCGAGTTGGCGGCTGAGGATAAGTTGGCGTTGATTGAGTATTTGAAGACGCTTTAATGTTGTTATTTGTCTTTTGTCATTTGTTCTTTGTCAACACATCCCCTAAAAAATGGTAAGATTTTGGCGTAAGGGTAAAGCCGACAAACCTGCACTCCTGTACCCTTTATTTGTTAAGGGGTGATTATAAATCCCATGACTGACTCCAATAAAACACAACTAACGCTGCAAAAAATCCTGGATAGCCTGGATCATTTAAGGATGGATGAACTGCGAACGCTGCAAAAGGCGACAACTGCGCGAATTCAACAACGTGTTGATGCTTTAGGTAAGCCACTACTGAGTGACTTAGTGGCAGGGTTGGAATGGACTGAAGAGTATAAAGAGAATCCACCTATCTCAGATGCCCGACTCCAGGAAATTAAAGATGGGGCAAGACCAACTGATACTGAATTAGAGTATATTGCTGAAGGGTTGGAAATGGATACTGAGGAACTTTTGCAGATGCTGCGTTTTCGTCAAATTTGAAAGCTATAAATGTTGAACTATTGATGATAAACGCTTAATCTGGCATCAAGCCGGGAACTAAAGTTCCGGCTAAAAGCTAAAACCCGTTTAAACGGGTTCATATTATGTCGGGTTAAGTTTGTAGTTGCGCTGTCTTTGCTATAAATGTTGAACCATTGATGATAAACGCTTAATTTCGCACTAAGCCGGGAACTAAAGTTCCGGCTAAAAGCTAAAACCCGTTTAAACGGGTTCATATTATGTCCGGTTAGGTTTGTAGTTGCGCTGTCTTTGCTGTAAATGTTGAACCATTGATGATAAACGCTTAATCTCGCACTAAGCCGGGAACTAAAGTTCCGGCTAAAAGCTAAAACCCGTTTAAACGGGTTCATATTATGTCCGGTCAAACCTTTTCATATCCTTGCACCACTATCAGGGAAAATGTACCATTGCTACCCCTGCTCCCTCTGCTCCCTCTGCTCCCTCTGCTCTCTTCCCCCACCACAAGACTTATTCAGCAGACCCTATTTATTATTTGTTGATAGCGCTAACATTCCATGAATGGTGGACAAGGGAACCTGATAAAAATACTGACGCAAAAATTGTTCTTCTTCGATAGCCGATAAAAAGTGTTGAATGCTTTCCTTGGTGGTTGGATCGATCGCGTCTCCATCCCACTCCCCCATTGACCCACTAATTTGGATTGACCCGCCTTGGTGTTTCACCTGAAACCCTAAACCGGAAAGGGCGGTGAGTCCCCGATGTAAGGTGCGATCGCTTAATTCTAACTTGTCTTGCAATTGCCCTAGGGTAGCGGATTTCCCGGTGCGACTGAGGAATTTAGCGAGTCCGACTAATTTCTCCCACACCTGGCGGGAGGAGAGTTGAGGCGGTGGCGGATAGGCGATCGCTAATTTTCGTTCGCTTTGCATCGCCCGTCTAAACCAGAGTTGCAATTCATCCCAACTGGTGGGACAGTCGCGAACGGTTAATGGATCACTGGGTTCAGGTGTGGGCGTTTCCCTTGGTTCGCCCACTAAGGTGGGTGGCGTCAAAGGATTGGACATCGACAGCAGGTTCTCGCTATCCTCCTGCATTCCATCGCGCCAATCTAAAATCCAATCCAGTTGACTGGGAAGATTAAACGCGGAAATCCTATCCCCCGATTGAACGGCGACTAAGCGCACTTCAGGACGTTTTTTGAAGTTATTATAGTCCAGTTCCACAATCGCATTACATCGACCTTTGGGAACTTCATCGCGATAATGTCCCCACCAGATACCGGGAAATCCCACACTTGTGGAATCATCCCAGATTTCTAATTCGGTTTTAATATATTGCACTTTTTTTCCTTTCAAATCCTGAGTATTGCGATTCCAAACTGATTCAAACCAGCAGTTTTCAATTAGCAGTTTGGGAACCGGATTACCCATGCCACAAGGTTCTAAGAGTTTAAGTTCCTGGAATAATGGTTTGCCTAAAGCCGCAACCGTGACGACAATATCAGCAGTAACAACTGGGGCTAATAAGGCGTCTTGGGCGGCGATTTGTTGACGTAACTTTTGATTAATCCCTTCGCTAAATAAGGGAATATTTTCTACAGGTAAACTTAACCCAGCAGCAAAGGGATGTCCGCCGAATCGGTGTAATAGGTGTTCTTGGGATTGGACTAATTCATACAAATCAATTCCATTCACTGAACGGGCAGACCCTCTGGCGATCGGCGAAGTGTTAAGTGTTGACCCTTCGCCGCCCCACTCTTCACCTGTACTTAATAAAACTGTCGGGCGTCCATATTCTTGGGCAATTTGACCCGCGACTAAGCCTAAAACGCCTGCTGACCATTGGGGATCATCTAGAACAATAACACAGGTTGTTGAAAGGTCAAGTTGTGCCAGTTTCCGTTTAACCTGTTCCGTAATATCTTTCTGTAATGATTTGCGGCGGCTATTAGCTAATTCTGTTTCTAAGGCTAAGGTTTGAGTATAGGTTTCATCGCGACGGGTTAATAATTCCACACAAAAAGATGCATCCCCCTGAATCCGACTCACGGCATTAATTCTTGGACCTAAGCCAAAGGAAATATCCGTGGGGCGATCGCCACTGCGCTGACAGAGTTCTAAAAGTTTAGCTACACCGGGACGGGTGCGGGTTTTCAATTGTTGCTGTAGCGTTTGAATTCCCCGTTGGGCTAAATAGCGACAATCACCACTCAGTTGGACTAAATCAGCAATTAAACCAATTGCTACTAAATCTAATAAATCTTCTAAAGGTTGTTGGGGAATATCGGGTAATGTTTGATACAGTGCCTCAACTAATTTATACGCTACCGCTACACCAGAAAGATGAAACAGGGGATGGGTTTCGGCAAAATAGCGGGGGTTAATAATCGAAACGACGTTCGGTCGCTCCTCTGGTAAGGTATGATGATCGGTAATAATAATGTCTATGCCTAACTGATCAGCATAGTCAATTTCGCTGAGATTAGTGCTGCCTGTATCGCAGGTGACAATCAGTTGAGTTCCCGATTCTGCGAGTTGGTCAATTCCCGGACAATTCAATCCGTGAGATTCCGTGAGACGATTGGGAATATAATAGGTGAGTTGTTGATTCTGCGGTAAAAACTGCCCCAATCCGTCCCATAAAACGCTGGTTGCGGTAATTCCATCGGCGTCAAAGTCTCCCCAAATTGCTACTTTTTCCCCCTTATGCCGTGCTTGTTGCAATCGCTGTACTGCCCGTTTCATTTCCTGACCAAATTCAAAGGGACTCGCGGGTTGATATAAATCGGGATTAATAAATCCAGCTAATTGATTTAACTCCCGAATTCCGCGTTGCCATAATAATTGGGCGGCGTAATATCCTTCTGATGCGGGGGCGTAGGATTTAACCGCATCGAGGAACCATTGGGGAACATCTGGAGAGGGTTGAACGTGCCATTGGGGTTGAGGCATAAGTCGGAGGGGAGGAGAGTTGGGGAAGACGGTTGACGGTTCGACAGCGTGAGTTGAAAGAACGCCCGTATGAAAATCTTAGCTTGTTTTATGCTGGAAACAAGCTGTCACGCCTTTAAATTGGGTAAGTAGGTGGGGACAATTAATGTGAACGGTGGAGAACTCGCTTCGCGAGAAACAAGCTACGTTTATGTAAGGGTTGGAGCATTAGTAGCGAGCAAGATGCAAAGCCTGCGGCATGGCTTCGCTTAACGCACTACAAGGCTTTCGCCGTTATTGATATTAAGAAAAAGGGAAAACTTAATGAGAGCATACGAAGTATGGGCGAGGTCTTCTCGCCGAGTAGG
>NZ_JAVJNP010000071.1:0-29457 GCF_040217205.1 Coleofasciculus sp. A1-SPW-01
GATTGGCTTGATTTGAAGAAAACCTAGCTTAATCGCTTAATTAGTTGGGTTTCCTTCGTCAACCCAACCTACAAGCATTACACCGTGGGACTTTGGCTTAATTCATAAGACTTTATTATCACCCTAAGTACGGGAGAGCCACAGCTTACTGTATTGCCGCTGATGGATGTTTTGATTCGGGGAACGCAGATCACCGGGAATGCGATCGCGAATAATGGTCATAATGGAATTCGGTTAGAAGCGAGAGGTGATGAAGCAGGGTTTAATGCTTCCATTACTAACACCCAAATTTTAAATAACACAATTCACGATAATGGAGCCAATGGTATTCAAATTACGACGGTGGAAACTGTTCGTGTTACCTGCTACTGTTTCGGGACAATCGATAACCGCAACTGCCACTGACTCCAGCGGGAACACATCCGAATTTTCTCGCCGTATTCAACTAAAGTTTTCTCTTGATAAGAGTATCAGAAACTTTGGTAATAGAACTGGACATCGAAAAATGTTTCGATAGGATAAGCCACAAATCAATAATGGAAAAGCTCATCGCCCCATCAGGCATTAAACTTGGAATCTTTCGATGCCTCAAGGCTAGAGTTAACCCAGAATTCCCCGAACAGGGTACAGCTCAAGGGGGAATGTCAAGCATTACTTCGATGCTTGCGGTGTCAGCGTGGGGAATTTTGAAATTTGCCAAGTAGCCAAACTCTATCGTTATGGGGACAGAGATCACCCCCAAAGACTGTCAAAATTGAAAAACAAGTGACAACACTTTGAGGAAAACAATATGACGGCTACTTTAACAGCACCTCAATCGATAGAATCCTGGTTGGGTGAAGAGGCAGACAATCTGTTGACGTACAACGCTAAAGTGGATAAAGGTCTGTTACATCTACCGAGTCCAGACTGGGTGGAACGGATTTTTGCCAATAGCGATCGCCCTGCCCCAGTGTTGCGTAGTCTTCAGCAGATCTACTCAAGCGGACGCCTTGCCAATACGGGTTATCTGTCTATCCTACCCGTAGACCAAGGGATTGAGCATTCCGCCGCCGCCTCTTTTGCCCCGAACCCGGTCTACTTTGATCCAGAAAATATTGTCAAACTTGCTTTGGAAGGCGGTTGTAATGCGGTTGCTACGACGTTAGGGGTTTTGGGCATGGTGTCTCGCAAATATGCCCACCGCATCCCCTTCATTGCTAAACTGAACCACAATGAAATGCTGACGTATCCGAATCGATATGATCAGCTTATGTTCGCCAACGTCGAGCAAGCCTGGAACTTAGGCGCTGTGGCTGTCGGTGCGACGATTTACTTTGGATCTGAAGAATCGAGTCGCCAAATCGAGGAAGTGAGTAAAGCGTTTGCCCGCGCCCACGAGTTGGGGATGGCAACAATCCTGTGGTGCTATTTACGCCATAGCGTGTTTAAGCAAGATAAAGATTATCATCTTTCTGCTGACCTCACGGGTCAAGCCAATCATCTGGGCGTTACCATTGAAGCCGATATTATTAAGCAGAAGCAGCCCGAATGCAATAATGGCTATGGTGCGGTGGCTAAAGCCACGGGTGAGAAATATGGCAGAACGGATGATCGCGTTTACACTGAACTCACTACTGATCACCCCATTGATTTGACTCGTTATCAAGTCCTAAACTGCTATGCAGGTCGTGCCGGTTTAATTAATTCTGGCGGTTCATCAGGGAAAAATGATTTTGCCCAAGCTGTTCGCACTGCTGTAATTAATAAACGGGCTGGCGGTTGTGGATTGATTTCTGGACGCAAGACATTTCAGCGTCCCTTCGAGGAAGGCGTTAAGCTGTTCCACACGATTCAGGATGTTTACTTGTCCGGTGACGTGACTATTGCTTAATCCTGAATTTCATTCCAGGATAGCGGATGGAGGATGAGTAGTCAGACATAAATTGGGACTTTGGACAAAAGGCTTATAAGCACTACATCTAGGGTCATACTCGCTTGAAAAGCATTTCACTATATGTCGTGTAACAATTTTGTCCAAAGTTCCATATAAGCTGTCATGCATTTAAATTGGGTATTAGTAGCGAGCAAGATGCAAAGCCTGCGGCATGGCTTCGCTAAACGCACTACAAGGATTTCGCCATTATTGACATTAAGGTTTAAATGCCGAACAGCTTATGTTATCTGCATGGAAAAGTCTCACTCTACTGAAACTTTTGTTGATGAGTGATAAGCTACTGAAACCAAAGCTAACAACAATCAAGAAACTTTTTGCACTCAGTATTGGTTAGATGCAAACGGAAAAAAACACATTTACACACCAGATCAATGGGAACGCATTGAAATAATCCGTGAAATTGCAATGGAGATTATCGCAATAAACAAAAAACCGGTACGAAGCTACAGGACGAGTGAGTTCAGTAGAAACAGTGCAAGTGTTAAGATTATTGAGCTAATGGCTAATGTTCCTGATGCTACACTGGCAGATATTTTACACTTTTCCGTTGAAGGCGGAGGTGATATATTACAGCGCTTCGCGCTGTCATGAAGTACAGTCAGTAGATCAAAGTCCTCCTTTTTAAGGGCGATTTAGGGGGATCGACAATGTACCGCATAGCAGAGCAAACTGCTGTAATTGCTCATCACCAACAGCAGACTTAGGCTAAATGCCACTGACTTTAGAGTTGGTAGTAAGCGCTTTAGCGCTTCTGGCACTAAAGTGCCTACTACGAACCCAGCTTAAGTCAGTGCCATTCGACTTAGGCTCAATGGCACTGACTGGTATGCTGGTGGGCAATGCCCACCCTACGGTATATCAAGGGTTTTAGTTCCGCTTTCTTGATCGTTGTCGTTGCTTGATAGCGTCGCTCAAATTCTTTTCGAGTTAAGCGATCGCCATTTTCTAGGGGCGGTAGGTTGGACATTGCCTGAGACTGTTTAAATGTATGGGTTTCGGAGTTTTTGACCGCCATAGAACAAGACCTTTTAAGCGTTATTGTTCAGTATAGATAAATGTCTCTAAAGTCAAGAGAGATTCTCATACCTCAACATGCCCAACAAAACCCTACAAGCCCGTTTGGATCGCTTTATCCATGCCCCCCAAACTGAACTGGCGCTAATCGTTCTCATTCTGCTTTCTGTAATTCTCGTGATTGCGGAAGTCACGCTTGATAATAACACTCAAGCCTATAAACTTGTCTATCTGACTCAAGAACTACTCACGGGCATCTTTATTATCGAGTTGACAATTCGCTATTTTGCTGCTAAAAATAAACGCCGTTTCTTCCGCCACTATTGGTTAGATATTATTGCCGTATTGCCCCTATTGCGAGCCTTTCGCCTGTTGCGGGTATTGCGCCTCCTACGACTATTGCGAGTGGGAATCCTACTCAATCAGAATTTAAATCGTCTTGGCTCTACCTTAGCCACGAGTATTGGTGTCCAGATTGGCGTATTGCTGGTTGTCGGTTTAATTATTTTAGTCGGCGCGATCGCGATTCACTTGCTAGAGGGGTTTACCAATCCGGATTTCGCCTCTGTGAAGGATTCCCTCTGGTGGAGCTTTTTTACCCTTGTATCCGGAGAACCCATCGGCGGCGAACCTCAAACCGATGCGGGGCGATTGGTTACACTCATAGTAATCCTGGGTGGCTTGACGATGTTTGCCATGTTTACGGGTGTCGTTTCCGCCGTCATGGTACAACGATTGAGAACAGTGATGGAAATTAAACACTGGGAATTGGACGAACTACGCGATCATATTGTTATCTGTGGCTGGAATCGCAGTGGACATCTGCTGATTGAGCAACTGCAAGCCGATCCCAGTTTAAAACACCATCCGATTGTGGTGGTTGCTGAATTTATCCAAACTCCGGAGCGAGAACTGAAACATGTTAATCGTTCCCAAATTTATTTCTATACCGGAGATTACACGACAATTGATGTCCTAGAAGCGGTGGGAATTTATCACACCTCACGGGCTATTTTGTTGGCAGATGCTACCCATCCGCGCAGTGATCAGGATCGGGATGCACGAACTGTTTTAGCGGCATTAACGATTGAAAAACTCCATCCGGGTATCTATACCTGCGCTCAACTTCTTGATGGCAAAAATAATGTGCAACTGCGAGTAGCGGGAGTGGAAGATGTGATTGTGGCGGATGAATTGGCGAGTCATTTAATGGCGACTTCAGTGCGAAACTGGGGTTCTGTGGATGTGTTAGCGGAATTGCTCACTGTGCAAACGGGGAACCAAATCTATAAAATTTCCCTACCCCAGCAATGGAATGGTATTTCATTCTGGAATGCGGCTCAATGGCTAAAAGAGGAGCTAGATAGTATTTTAGTTGCTGTGGAACGGCAAACTCAGGGGCGTCGAGAGACTCTGGTTAACCCAGCCAAAGATGAACAACTCATGTTGGGCGATCGCTTGGTTGTGATTGCTCGCCACCAGCCCCAAATTGAGAGAGTTCTTAAGGCTAAAAAGCAATAGATCTCAAAGAAGGGCTAAAGCCCTTACTACGAACTACGCACTACAAACTAAGAATAGAAGCCCACAGCATAATCTCCGATTTGCTGTGGGAGGATGTCACCCGAAACGTCCGCTTACATAGTCTTTCGTGGCTTCCTCCTTGGGATTTTGGAAGATATTTTCGGTTTCGTCGTACTCAACTAAATACCCCTGTTTTCCACCCTTTTCTGTGGCTCTGGCATTGAAGAAGGCGGTCATGTCGGCAACCCGTGTGGCTTGCTGCATATTGTGCGTCACAATCACAATACTGTATTTTTGTTTCAGTTCGTGCATTAAGTCTTCAACCTTGAGGGTAGAAATCGGGTCAAGAGACGCACAAGGTTCGTCCATTAATACCACATCCGGGTTAATAGCGATCGCCCGGGCAATACATAACCGTTGCTGTTGTCCCCCAGATAGGGACATCCCGTTGGTTTTCAGCTTATCTTTGACCTCATCCCATAAAGCGGCAGCGCGTAGGGAGTTTTCCACTAATTCATCTAGATCCCCTTTATAGTTATTTACCCTGGCACCATAAGCAATGTTGTCATAAATTGTTTTAGGAAATGGGTTGGGTTTTTGGAACACCATACCAATCCGCCGTCGTACTTCTACCGGATCAACACTTTTGTCATAAAGGTCTTTCTGGCGATAGTAAACCTTACCCTCAATGTGGAATGAATCAATTAAATCGTTGAGACGGTTGAAGCAACGAATCAAGGTACTTTTACCACAACCCGAAGGACCGATAAAAGCCGTGATCCGGTTTTTGGGAATTGCCATAGACACCCCTTTGACCGCTAAAAATTTTCCGTAGTAAATATCTAGGGTTTCTGTGCGTAAAACCGTTTCTGTTGATTGTTCATTACCTTGATTCGGACTTGCTACTTTTTGATTAGATTCCATAATAATTTTTCCTGAATTTTGGGTTGCATTTGGATACAATAAGTTGGTTTTCATGTTTAGACGTTGAATTTCAATCTCCCCTTGGAAATGGATAGATTAATCAGGTAATCCATAGTTCAATAAATGCTTTTCCGAGTTGCCCAACGAGAAATTACACTGGTTAATAAGACCAAAGCTACCAGGAGTAAAGAAGCCGCCCAGGCTAGTTCTTGTTGATCAGAAAAAGGCGAGGTGGCAAAATTGTAAACTAACACGGCTAGCGAGGGAGTTGGTTGACATAGTCCTGAGGGCCAAAAGAAGGTGAATAGAGCCGTGAAAATCAGCGGGGCGGTTTCCCCAGCGGCGCGAGCAACTGCCAAGGTGGTTCCCGTCAGGATGGCGGGTAAAGCGGCAGGAAGAACCACTCTCAATACCGTTTGATATTCCGAAGCTCCCACACCCACAGACGCCCAGCGCACATCCTGAGGCACAATTTGTAAGGCTTCATCGGTGGTTCTGATGATAATCGGTAGCATCAATACCGCCAGAGCTACGCCTCCCGCCAATGCGGAAAAACTACCTGAACAAGGGACGAACCCAGCTCCAAGCACGATAATCCCGTAAGCAAATATTCCAGCAATAATTGAAGGGACACCACTTAAGACGTTAGTAGCAAAGCGAATCCAGCGAGCAATTGGACCCGAACTAAATTCAGATAGATAAACGGCAGCTAAAACCCCAATGGGAACACTAATCAGCGCCCCAATTGCGATGACAATCAACGTCCCCACAATCGCATTGCCTACACCGCCACCGGATAAACCCGCTGCTGGGGGTAACTCGGTAAATAAGTCTAAGTTCAGGCGGTTAAACCCTTTGATGATCACATAGATAATTACCGCAAATAATGGGATTAAGGCAATAACCAGACAAGCTCCGGCTAAGATGGTCATGATGATCCCAAACAGCGATCGCCCACTCGTGTATGAACGGGTAAAACTGTGAGTGGGAAAGTCTTCAGCTTGTTTATCGGGGAGATTCTCGGACATAAAATTTTCAGGTTTTGATCCTTCACTTCACTTTTTGGGCATGGCGCATGAGTTTTAACTGAACTTAAAATTTCTTCACTTGGCGTACAATCAACTCCGCCAGAATGTTCACGATTAGAGTTAAGACAAATAACACGAATCCGGCATACATTAACGCCGCAACCTGTAAACCTGAGGCTTCGGCAAATTGGTTAGCCAATAGGGAGGCAATCGTATTAGCGGGGGCGAGTAGAGAAAAATTAAGTTGATTGGCATTACCAATCAGCAAGGTGACTGCCATAGTTTCTCCCATGGCTCGACCTAGCCCTAACATTATGCCACCAACAATGCCCGAAAATGCCGCCGGAATCAGAACTCGAAAGATGGTTTGCCAGCGGGTAGCCCCTAACCCTAGAGACGCTTGTCGCAAATCTGGAGGTAGAGATGCCAAGGAATCGCGAGAAATTGCCGTGATAATCGGCAAAATCATAATCGTTAAAATAATTCCTGCCGGAAACATCCCCACCCGCGTGGGTTCTGTACTAAACAGGGGAATCCAGGCGAAGTTGTTATGCAGCCACTCCTCAATCGGAATTAGGATTGGCACTAAAACATAAATACCCCATAGTCCGTACACCACACTGGGAATCGCCGCTAACAGTTCTACCATAAATACCAACGTCAGCCGCGCTGATTTGGGCAGAAAGTCTTCGCTCAAAAAGACGGCGGTGCCAATTCCCAGAGGGACAGCAAAAAATAGTGCGATCGCGGAACTCACCAGCGTCCCATAGATCATGGGGAGCGCCCCATATTCATTTTCTACGGGATTCCAAGCGCTGTTGACCAAAAAATTCAGACCGAATTCTCGGATCGCAGGTAAGGCTTCTATGCCCACCGTGATCGCGATGAAGATTAAAATACCCGCGACTGACAGCGCCAAAATGCGAGCCAGCCAAACAAACCCCCGATCTATCGTTTTTTCACCAACAGATCGTTGGGGCAGGACTGCTGAATTGGACTCAGCTTGTGTAGTCATAATTGAATAGAGTGAACCGATATTAGAAAATTAAAGGATACCAGTGAACCGATCAAACCTAGGATCTGAAGCAGTGAAGCAGATGGGGAAGACTTTTGGTGATCTTCCCAGAAAACGGGTTGTGTGGGGGGACGGGTTTCACGGTTATCGTTGCTTCTTTTCAACCCGCCCCGACTGAGTGGAAGAACTTTAACTCCCAACTCTCTTATCTCTATCCGTTTCTGTGAGGCTATTCACTCACCTCAATGTCATACTCGTCGCTAATCACATCAGCCGCCTCTGCTACTTTTTCTCGCACATTTTGCGGCAGCTTCACATAGCCTAAATCTGGGGCAATTTCTTGACCTTCGGTCAACATATACTCAATTGTTGCTTCTATGGATTTCGCCGTCTCCGGATCATCATACTCTTGGTAAGCCAAAAGCCAAGTATAAGTAACAATGGGATAGGATTCCTCGCCTTCAGGATCAGAAATAAATGCCCGCAGATTTTCCGGTAATGTAACCGCTTCTAAGGTTTTAGACGCCGATTCATCACTGGGCGTGACAAAATTACCCGATTGGTTTTCTAAAGCAGCAAAGTTAAGGTCATTATTCTTGGCGTAGCCGTATTCAACATAACCGATCGCACCATCGGTTTGTTGAATCTGAGCCGTAACCCCTTCATTTCCCTTTGCGCCAACCCCGGTGGGCCACTCGACGGTTTTGCCTTCGCCAACTTGCTCTTCCCACTCCGGACTAATCGCACTCAGGTGTTTTGTAAAGACACCTGTGGTACCACTGCCATCGGAACGATGAATCACGGTAATCGACTGATCGGGCAACTCTACACCCTCATTTGCCGCCGCAATTGCTGGGTCATTCCAGTTGGTAATATTACCCAGAAGAATATCCACATACACATCCCGTGGCAGTTTCAATTCTTCTACACCTTCTAGGTTGTATGCCAGTACGATACTACCCGCTGTCATCGGCAGCATCAGAACACCTCTATCGACTTCCGCGATTTCTTCATCCTTCATTGCCACATCACTAGCGCCGAAGTCTACCGTACCTTGAGTAAACTGTTCCACACCAGCACCACTGCCGACGGATTGATAGTTAACCTGCAGTTTGGGATATTGACTGTTGAGTTCTTGGAACCAACGCTGATAGATCGGGGCGGGGAACGATGCACCAGCCCCTGTTAGCGCTACAGGTTCAGCGAGGGCGAGTTTGTCATCACCCGCACCCATGTCAGTTTGATCGGTTTCTCCACCTGTGTCAGCCTCTTGCTGCCCTCCACACGCCGCTAGGCTAACGGCTAGAACTAGCACGGAAACTGAACGAACTAAACGAGCTGGATTGATGAAAGCGAGACGGAACACCATTTGACTAAGCCTCAAAGACAGTTACACTATGGGAAGTCTCTTGCAGGATACTCCTCATTCGTAAAGAGAAGGTTAACAAGTTTCAAATGAATTTCCGTAGGGGTTTGGTTTCCAAACCCCGGTTATTAATTTGATTCCTCATGACACACCGAGCGAAGCGATGTCCTGAGCCTGTCGAAGGGTCGAGGTGTTCCCCGTTCCCTAACTTGGTATAAGACAGAATGTCGGATATACGGTATAGTGTTAAGTCGCGGTTCTATCGGTTGTGACATTACAACCAAACCGTCGAAGTGCAAAGCGAGGGTCTAAGCGTCAACTACCGCACACCAACCCTGATCGGGTATGGTGTGGACTTGAATAAAGTCTGTTGACCAGACGGCTCACCTCGACTTCGCGGGCGTGAGCGGAGCCGAACCGAGCAGCCGTTAAGACTAAGAGTTAAAGTTCGTACCTTGGGATGCGTGCCAGTTCCAAGCTCTACAACTGGGTAATTAAACAGGTCATTCGGAAAAGCCAGTGTTACTCAGAAAGTACCGAGTCTTAACCTCGTCGAGGCAAACTTTACCAGTAATGAGAGTCTCAAAGTAATGCGAGTTTTCGTACTAGATAAAAAATTGAAACCTCTTGACCCCTGCCACCCTGCCAGGGCAAGAGAACTACTGAACAAAGGAAGGGCTAAAGTATTTAAACGCTATCCATTCACTATTGTTTTACAGGATAGAGTTATTGAAGATTCAGTTACTCATTTTCATAGAATCAAAATCGACCCGGGTAGCAAGACTACTGGAATTTCGGTTGTCCAAGAGGAGACAGGGCGAGTTACAAACGCCTTGGAAATCTCTCACCGAGGGCAGCAAATTAAAGACGCTCTTGATTCACGCTCTTCATTGCGAAGAGGAAGACGTAATCGTAAAACCCGTTACCGCAAACCTCGTTTCTTAAACAGAACCCGTAAAGAGGGATGGTTGCCACCATCTCTTGAAAGTCGCATTGCCAACATTGAAACTTGGGTGAGGCGAATCAGGAAACTTTGCCCAATTACCGCTATCTCTCAAGAGCTAGTCAGGTTCGATTTGCAGCATAAGCAAAACCCTGAGATTAGCGGGATAGAGTACCAAAGAGGTGAACTGTTCGGTTTTGAGGTCAAAGAGTATTTACTCGCCAAATGGAACAGAAAATGTGCTTACTGTGGCATTGAAAATGTACCTTTTGAGATTGAACATATCCTCGCCAAAAGCAAGGGAGGTTCAAATAGAGTCAGTAATCTTTGCCTGAGTTGCCATTCCTGTAACCAAAATAAAGGGAACCAACCTATTGAGGAGTTTTTGAAGAGGGAGCCTGAAGTTCTGAAACGAGTTCTAGCTCAAGCCAAAGCACCTCTTAAGGATGCCACTGCCGTTAATGCTACTCGCTGGGAACTGTACAGAAGACTTCAATCAACGGGTTTACCTGTAGAGTTAGGTTCTGGGGGTTTGACAAAGTTTAACCGTCAAACCCGAGGAATTGAGAAAACTCACGCTTTCGATGCAGCTTGTGTTGGTGCTTCAACGCCTGAAAAACTTCTTCTCAACGGAATTAAACCTTTGATTATCAAAGCCAAAGGTCACGGAAGAAGGCAACGTTGCGGAACCAATAAATTTGGTTTCCCAATTCGCCATGCTCCGCGAGAGAAGTTTTTCTTATGTTTCCAAACCGGAGACTTGGTGACAGCAAATGTCCTAACTGGAAAATATGCAGGAACTTACACAGGTCGAATCGCTATTCGATTCAGACCGAGATTCAAGTTAACCACAGGAGGTAAAAGCTTCGACGTGCATCCGAAATATTTAAAAACCATTCACAAGGCTGACGGCTATGAATATGCATCTTGATTTATTTGTTGGCGGCAATTCCCCAGACGCTGACCGTTCAGGTACAGACGTCCGCCCCCTTGCCGCAATTATGATGGTTCAAACGCCATTACGACAGTCTGACAATTCACTCCATCCGGATACGGCGAATTCCTCAGCCTCCGTACCCACCTCAGTGCGAGACTGGCTCAACGCTCTCGCCCAACGGATTATCGCAGGCGATCGCATCAATCGAGAGGAAGCGCTGAAACTGACGCAGATAGAGGGACAAGATAATATTCTGCTCCTGTGTGAAGCCGCCGATCAAGTGCGCCAATCCTGCTGCGGTAACACCGTGGATTTATGCAGTATTGTGAACATTAAATCTGGTAGCTGCTCAGAAAACTGCGGCTTTTGCGCCCAGTCTGCCCATCATCCGGGAAAGGATTCCCCTATTTACGGACTCAAATCCCCAGAGGAAATACTGGCACAAGCCAAAGCCGCCGATGCAGCAGGGGCAAAGCGTTTTTGTTTGGTAAGTCAAGGGCGTGGACCGAAATACCAGTCTCCAAAATCCACAGAATTTGAGCAAATTCTGGAAACTGTTCAGCGGATTATTAGCGAAACTGGAATTAAGCCCTGCTGCGCCTTAGGAGAAGTGACACCAGAACAGGCACAGGCACTCAAGGAAGCTGGAGTTACTCGCTATAACCATAACTTAGAGGCATCGGAGAACTTTTTCCCGGAAATCGTCACCACTCATCGTTGGCGCGATCGCGTCGAGACGATTAAGCATCTGAAAGCGGCGGGAATTCAAGCTTGTACGGGTGGCATTTTGGGAATGGGAGAAACCTGGGAGGATCGGGTAGATTTAGCCCTAGCCTTGCGGGAATTAGAGGTGGAATCTGTCCCCCTGAACTTGCTGAATCCCCGTCAAGGAACGCCCTTGGGAAAACAGACAAAACTTGATCCATACCAAGCACTAAAGGCGATCGCGATTTTCCGGCTGATTTTGCCCGAACAAATCATTCGCTATGCTGGCGGACGAGAAGCGGTGATGGGCGAACTCCAAGCCTTGGGATTGAAAGCCGGGATTAATGCCATGTTAATTGGTCATTACCTAACCACTTTAGGACAGCCACCAGAACACGATCATGCCATGTTAGAGTCATTAGGCTTAACCGGAGGCGAAGCACCGCTTCCCGGAGAACATCAATCCCAGCAAGTATAGAGGGGGAGTTAAGGACGATTCGCGTAAAAGTGTCTGCTCCCCATGAACTCGTTTGGGCTTTAATTGGCTTATTACTGACTATCGGTGGCACCTTTTTAGAAGCCTTCGTGACAAATCCGCCCTGGGATTGGTCAAGCCAAGGAATTCAGCCCATTTCCTTAGGCGTTACCTGTCAGATTGGGGCGGTTCTACTTGTTGGGTGTTTAGGTGGAAAAAATGCAGGTGTCCTGTCTCAAATTGCTTATGTGGTTTTAGGTTTAATTTTACCGGTCTTTGACCAAGGCGGGGGTTTAGACTATGTAATAAAACCCATGTTTGGCTATTTATTAGGATTTATTGCGGGAGCCTGGGTTTGTGGTTTTTTGGCGTTTCGTCTGCCTTTGCGATTAGAATCCCTAGGGTTTAGCTGCTTATGTGGTTTATTCACAATCCATATTTACGGAATAGGCTATTTAACGATTTTTCATCTTATTTTGAACATGACAAGTAGGGATGGTTTATCGTTGATGGATACCATGTTGAAATACTCGATTTATCCTTTACCAGGGCAGTTAGCCATTGTTTGTGCGGTTACAGTTGTAGCGTATACCCTGCGGCATTTATTGTTTTATTAGTCATTGGTCATTGGTCATTGGTCAAGTAATTCTCTCATTCAAAATTTAATCATGGCGGGTTTTGAAAAAATATTATCATCAATAGCTTGCGCGACAGTCCCTAAACCCGCCCCTACAAACCAGGTTCCCTGAGCCAAGCGAAGGGTCAGATCTTTTCCATCCCTAACTATAACCATGCCTTTTAAAAAAAATCGTTACTTCTGGGTAATTGCCGCTGTTAGTGTAATTGTGGATCAACTGACTAAATATTTAGTGGTACAAAATTTTGCCTTATACGAAAGTTTGCCTCTGATTCCCGATGTTTTTCACTTAACCTATGTACTCAATACTGGGGCAGCATTTAGTCTGTTTAGTCAGGGCGGAGTTTGGCTGCGCTGGCTATCACTGGCAGTGAGTCTGGGGTTAATGGGGTTGGCATGGTTTGGCTCTCGGCTGAAACCGATTGAGCAGTTAGGCTACGGCTTTATTTTAGGCGGTGCATTAGGGAATGGAATTGACCGCTTTTTTAATGATTGTATCGTTAATGGAAAAGAGTTAACCTGTGTAGTTGATTTTCTGGAATTCCCGATTGTCAAGTTCCCTATATTAGTCGATTTTCGTCATATTCGACTCGCGCCTTTTCCGGTGTTTAATTTTGCTGATGTTTTTATTAATCTAGGGATTATCTGTTTGTTAATTATCAGTTTTCGCCAAAGCCCATCGGCGGCTAACTCAAACAAGTAGTCTGAGTGTGCCGTTTCAAAGGTCAACTTAAGCTCAACCCCTCACCCCCAGCCCCTCTCCCACGCCGGGGAGAGGGGAGCAAGAGAATCAGGTTCTCCTTCTCCCATGAAACAAAAAGCGAAGCATCCTTCCAGTAGTGCCGTGGCACACCTTATTTGATGAATTAGAATTGGTTCGTAGTGAGGGAACTTCAGCCCTCTCCAGCTAAGCGTTATAGCACTAAAGTGCTTACTACAAACAAAACCCTATTTTAGCTGTGCCACGACAGTAGTAGCGTGACACAGCTAATTTGATGAATTAGAATTACGCCCGGAAAACCTATAAAATTAGGCGCTAAAGCCCCTACTACAAACCTGCTTTTGTATTGATGCTATTTATCGTAATACATTGTCACTAAATGTATGACAAGCGTATGTTGTTTTGTATGACAATTTTCTAAGCTTTTGCTGGATAAGTCGTATTTTTATATAGAGACTTATTAGGCTAAACACAATCTTTTAATCCTGTTAACGTAAAATATACTAACTTAAATAATGGGTTTTATTTTTTATTCATAAATTATAAACAATTGATAAAATTGTTGCCAAAAATCAATCCAGTGCAATAGCATAGGAATGATGTAGGCAATGGTCTGATAAGATAAAAAAACTGGGTATCTCTAGTAGTCTGGGTTAAACGCTCCTCTAGAATCTATGTCAATCAAAGCCAATACCTCGTCAGGTTATTTGGCTTCAATATTGCTCAAACCCAGCATTTTTGAACAGGCTGACTTTCTATTCTCAATTCAGCCAAAAACGATGATCAGCTCTCATCCTACAGATTGGCTAAACCAGGGTTATCTATGATTATGTTGAACGAGCAAACTTGGATTCAACTGAACTAAACAGCAAGTATCCTGCGATGACCTACACCTTGACAGACTTACGATTTTGCAGCATACGTTTGGCTTATCCTTTAGGAAAAATGCCCTGAGTGAATTTATCGGTAAAGACGTAACCAATTTCATCCCTGTGCTAAGACGGGTAAAAACCCATCCCCCCTAATCTGGCAAAACAGAGGACTAGGGGGTTTCCAAGGAAGGAAATGAATGGACTGTATTTTTTCGCCTCCCATCTCCGGAAGGGAGATGGATTTGTTCAACGGAATCTAGAGTGGTAGGTAACCAGCCATGTGGGCAAAATTTCTCAAAAATTTAACCAACCAGAAAAAGCTTCAAAATCAAATCTTATTGCTGCTGTTTTTAAGCAGTCTTATTCCTGTCTCAATTGTGGGACTTTATGGGATATTTTCGTCCTCGACTGCTTTATCCGAAGTCTCAGAAACTAAACTTGAGGACAGGGTTACTGATGATGCCGAAAATATTGATGCTGTCTTAGAGGGGATTAATGAGGATGTCTTATTCCTGAGCAAGATTCCCGCTATTCAAGGGATTATTCGCTCAGAAACGGCTTCCGAAGGCAATCAATCGGCTGATGTTTGGGTAGACCAAGCCCAGACCATTTTTGAGAGTCTAATGCAGGCGAAGTCTCAATATATGCAGCTTCGGTTTCTTGACGAAAATGGTCAGGAAATAGTCAGGGTTGATTCCGATGGAACGACGACGACAATTATCCCTGAATCGGAGTTACAAAATAAGGGCGATCGCGGCTATTTTGTGGAAACGATGAAACTGGAGCCAGGTGAGGTTTATGTCTCCCCGGTTAACTTAAATCAAGAACAAGGAAAAATCGAAACCCCGTTTAAACCAGTAATTCGCTACGCCACACCTGTTGCTGATGCAGCCGGTACAAAACAGGGAATTGTGATTGCCAATGTTTTTGCTAAGAAGTTTCTCAGATATATCGAGGATGCCAATTTAAGCGAGGGCGAAACCGCCTTACTGGTTAATGCAGAGGGCTACTATCTCTCTCACCCTGATGATGAGAAAGAATGGGGATTTGATCTGGGCAATGATGAAACCTTGGCGAAGGATTATTCTGACCAAATTGTTGAGCAAATTCTCCAAGGCGGACAGGGATTAATTGGTACAGGAAGTAATGAACTCATTAGCTACGCTACCGTTGATCCAGCACCGAATCAACCTGGCTTTTTAGTGGCTATCCGTACCGTTCCCAAAAGCACAATTTTTGCCTCTGTGACGGCGTTTAAAGTAGTAGCGACGCTGATTATTTTAATCTCTCTCGCCGCCGTGCTACCCGTGGGCGTTTTCCGGACAAGTCAACTAGCAGATTTACTTAAACAAATTGTGACTCGTATCTCCACCTCTAGCCAAGAGATTTTTTCCACCTTAGAAGAACAAGAACGGGTGGCGAGTCAGCAAGCGGCTTCAGTGAATGAAACGACTACTACCATGGATGAGTTAGAAGCCTCCTCCCGACAATCTGCAGAACAAGCCAAGGCTGCTGTATCCGCCGCCCAGAAAGCGTTGGAACTGACTCAGGGAGGAACCCAAGCAGTCGGTGAAACCCTGGAAGGGATGTACACCCTGGAGAATAAAGTCGGCGCGATCGCACAACAGATTGTTCGTCTTTCTGAACAGGCAAATCAAATTGGTAGTATTTCACAGTTGGTGTCTGAATTAGCCAACAAAACCAATATGTTAGCCCTCAATTCCTCCGTAGAAGCGGTGCGTGCGGGAGAACATGGGAAAGGCTTCTCGGTGGTTGCCAATGAAATTCGCAAATTAGCCGATCAAAGTCAACAATCGGCTGACAAAATTGGCATACTGGTGTCCGAAATTCAAAGCGCGATTAACTCAACGGTAATGGTGACAGATGAAGGGACAAAAACCGTGGCATCCGGTGTGCAAATTGCCCAAAAAACTAATGAAGCATTCACCGGTGTAGCCGATGCGGTGGACAAAGTGGTGTTAAATAACCAACAAATCTCCCTGAACTTAAAACAGCAAGTCGATGCAATTCAACAAGTCGTCGAGGCGATGGAAACTATTAATAAGGGGGCAAAAGAAACCGCCACAGGGATTAATCAAACCAAGATCGGGACTCAGCAACTGAACGAAACCTCTCTGGAATTGCAAGAGATGGTTTAACTGAGCCGGGGGAGCAATGTTCCAGACGTAGCCTGCTACGTCTGGAAGCTAGAGCAAATTGTGTAGGGGCGGGTTTCACTACTATCTTTTCGGTTACACCCAGATGTAAATAAACCCGCCCCGACTTGACAAATGACAAATGACGAATGACGAATGACAAAGGACAAAGGACATAGAGCGAATGACTAATCATGATCATAGAAGACGAAGAACTGCGAAATCTGTATAAAACGGCGGGTGAAGAACGGCTAAAGAAACTCACTGTCGGTTTGCACCATCTACAAAAAAATCCAGAGAATGAAACAACCTTAGAACAGTTGCTGCGAGATGTTCACAGCTTAAAAGGAGACTCCAAAAGTTTAGGCGTTAAGGCTGTAGAAACCCTTGCCGATCGCATAGAATGGACTCTGGGACGGATTAAACGCCAAAAGCTGGTTTTTTCGCCGTCAGTGAGCCAATGTCTTGATCATGGATTAGATGCAATTCGTCTTTTAATTGCTGAAGCAATAACAGGTAAACCAAGCGACGTCAATTTAGCTGAAATACTGGATCAATTTCAACAACTCGCCATTGAACCAGCAGAGAACGCCGCAGGTAGAGACATTCCACCAGAACCTCTAGAGAGAGAGGATATGAGCGCTGAATCATCTGAATTAGCCGAAAGCTATATCGACGATGATGAACTCCGAGAAGTTTATCAACTGGCTAGTCATGAACGGTTACAAAGCCTAGACGCTGGGTTGCGTCATTTGACAGAACATCCAGACGATGAAGCTATCTGGGAACAGTTGCGCCGGGAAGCCCATAGTATTAAAGGCGATTCTCGTAGCGTTGGGGTGGAAACCGTGGAAATTTTGGCTCATCCCCTAGAAGAAATTATCGAGAACCTTAAATCCCAACCCACGGCGTTTACCCCAGATGTTAGCCAAACCTTACATCAAGGATTAGAGGCGATTAGCAAATTAGTCCAAGAAGCGATAACCGGTCAACCTAGTGCGGTGGATATCACTCAGGTACTAGAACAATTTATGCTAGTGTTGGAGGATTGCCAACAATCGGCTGTGGCGTCTCCAATTCAAGGGGAACCAGGGCTTGTCGGGGCTAGTTTTACCGATACCCTTGAGCCGACAACCGATAACGGAACCAAACCCACCCCGCCTCAACCGTCTCCCCCATCCCAACTCGCCGAAAGCTATATCGATGATGATGAATTACGAGAGGTGTATCAACTCACCAGTGGTGAACGATTGCACAGCCTGGAAACGGGGTTAAATGATTTAGCCCAAAATCCAGACAACGACGCTATCTGGGAAGAGTTACGCCGGGAAGTTCATAGTCTTAAAGGCGATTCTCGCAGCGTTGGCGTGGAAACCGTGGAAATTTTGGCTCATCCCCTAGAAGAAATTATCGAGAACCTTAAATCCCAACCCACAGCGTTTACCCCAGATGTTAACCAAACCTTACATCAAGGAGTAGAGGCAATTAGTAAATTAGTCCAAGAAGCGATAACCGGTCAACCCAGTGCGGTGGATACCACTCAGGTGCTAGAACAATTTATGCTGGTGCTGGAGGATTGCCAACAATCGGCTGTAGCATCTCCAAGTCAAGCCGAACCAGGGCTTGTCGGGGCGGGTTTTACCGATACCCTTGAGCCGACAACCGATAACGGAACCCAACCCACCTCGCCTCAACCGTCTCCCCCACCCCAACTCGCCGAAAGTTATATCGATGATGATGAATTACGAGAGGTGTATCAACTCGCCAGTAGCGAACGGTTGCAGATTTTAGAAGCCGGGTTACTGCATTTAGAAAAATATCCCGATGACCAAACTACTTTAGATCAATTACTGCGGGAAGCCCATAGTCTCAAAGGCGATTCTCGTAGCGTTGGCGTCGAATCGGTGGAAACCCTTGTCCATCATATCGAAGAAGTTTTCGATCGCATCAAACATCGACAACTCGGTTTTACGGTCAAAGTCAGTGAAAGCCTCTATGATGCATTAGAAGCCATTCGTGGCTTAGTCGAGGAAGCGGTAACGGGTCAACCTCAGGGTGTGGATACGGCGCAAGTGCTGAATCAATTAATCGACGCCATTGAAGCATCAGCCCAATCTCCCCCGGTGATTCCTATCTCCGAAACTCCCACGCCTTTATCCTCTCGTCCGGATTCTGTCACGATTGTCGGGTTACCCAATGTCCCATCTTCATCCTCTCAACCTCCCCTCAGCACCACGTTTATTGACGATGAGGAAATGCGGGATGTTTATAAACTCGCCAGCCTTGAACGCTTACAGAAGCTAGAAGCGGGATTACTGCAATTAGAAAAGCAGCCGGATGACCCAACCACATTAGACGAATTACTGCGAGAAGCCCATAGTTTAAAAGGAGACTCTAGAAGCGTCGGCGTTGAACCCGTGGAAATGTTAATCCACCACATTGAAGAGATTTTGGGTGGGATTAAACTCCAGCCAACTATTTTAACCCCAGAAATTAGCGATCGCTTGTATCGAGGATTGGATGCGATGGGTAAGCTCGTACAGGAAGCGGTGACGGGTCAATATCAGGGTGTGAATACTACGGCGGTTCTCAACCAATTACTCGATGTTTCTCTCCCTAGCTTACCTGATGCTGGATCGACTCCCGTTAAACCCCTTCCCACCCAACCGCCAGTACCCAAAACCCCAGCCCTAAGTGACACCTACCGGATTGATACGATTCGGGTTCCTACTCGTGATTTAGATGGGTTAATGGCGCAAGCGGAGGAATTAAATGTCACGAAACTTCGTGTTGCATACACGGCGTCAGAAATTGAGGAACTGGTGACACTTTGGCAAGAGTGGAAAGCCTTTTATCGTCAATCCGGTGAGGCGACAGCCACAGACGTTAACCCATTCCAAGAACGCTTAGATGAAAAAATTACCGCCTTACGCACCGCCACCCAGGAAAATACCTCTAACCTCGATTTAATTGCAGAGGATTTACGGGAGAGAATTCAAACCCTACGCCAGTTACCTCTGTCTACTATCTTCCAGTTGTTTCCCCGTATGGTGCGGGATTTAGCCCGCAAACAATCGAAACAGGTGGAGTTAATTATTGAAGGGGGAGAGACGACGGCGGATAAAACTATTCTGGAAGATATTAAAGACTCTTTAACCCATCTAATTCGGAACGCGATCGATCATGGGATTGAGACACCCGCAGAACGGGAAAAATTAGGTAAACCGCCAGTAGCAAAAATTTGGCTGCGGGGTAGTTTAATTGGTAATACGATTATCATTGAAGTCGCTGATGATGGGCGAGGACTGGATATCGACCAAATTAAGCAAACCGCCATTAAACGGAAGCTTTACCAACCCGATGAACTAGAGAGGATGAATCCCAGTCAAATTTATGACCTAATTTTTACCCCCGGATTCTCCACCCGCAGCTTTATTACTGAAATTTCGGGTCGAGGGATTGGCTTAGATGTTGTCAAGACAAACATTGAACGACTCAAAGGCGCGATCGCGATCGAATCAACTCCCAATCAAGGTAGTACATTCCGCATCCAACTTCGCACCACCTTAGCCACCGTTAATGCCTTATTTGTTGAGGTTCAGGGAATTGTTCAAGCCCTCCCAATTGAATTCGTCCAAACCAGTTTACTCCTTTCCCCAGATGAAATAGAAACCGTTGATGGGCGGGAGACGTTAAACTGGCAAGGTCAAAGGGTTCCCGTCGCCAATCTTGCCAATGTCTTGGAACTCTCGAACTCTCCCGCTTACGCCCTGATCACCAAAAAAGAAACACCGCTATCTGAGTTGCGATCGTGTATTTTACTCAAGGTTGGTGATGAAGTTTCGGGATTTTTAGTCGATCGACTTTTGGATACCCAAGAAATCCCTCTCAAACCCCAAAGTACGTTATTAAAGCGGGTGAAAAATATTTTGGGTGCAACGATTCTCCCCACTGGGGACGTTTGTATGATTCTCAATCCGGCGGATTTAGTTAAGTCGGGACAACAACAAAGTCCCGCAACAGTTTCGGTTAAAGCCAATACGGTTCTACAAACGAAACCGACAATTCTCTTAGTCGAAGATTCTCTCCCAGTGCGAACGCAAGAACGACGACTTTTAGAAGGGGCGGGGTATGAAGTAGTAATTGCGGTTGATGGATTAGATGGCTATACCAAACTTAAAAGCCGTCATTTTGATGCCGTAGTTTCTGATGTGGAAATGCCTCATTTAGACGGGTTATCTTTAACCGCCACGATTCGCCAGCATTCGGAATATCAAGACTTACCGATTATTTTAGTCACCACCTTGGATTCAGAAGCTGATCAACAACGGGGTGCAGAAGCCGGAGCGGACGCTTACATTATTAAAGGTAAGTTCAACCAAGCGTTTCTATTAGAAACCATCAGCCGATTGGTTTAATTGAGTGAAAATTTCTTCGTTCGTTCGTTCGTAGTCGGCACTTTAGTGCCATCAGCGCTGAAGCGCTAACTACAAACCCTTAAACAACTAACAAATGACCAATGACGATTAAAGTTCTATTAGTAGAAGACTCCAAAATATCCCTAGTCATTCTCAGACGAATTATCAATGATTTTTCCCAACTTGAGGTAGTCGGAGAAGCGCAAAATGGGTTAGAAGCATTGAGCCTAATACCTCAAGTTAAACCCGATGTGATTTGTACCGACTTACACATGCCACAGATGGATGGGTTGGAATTAACCACTGAAGTCATGCGTCATAATCCTATACCCATTTTAGTCTTGAGTGTGTCGGTACAACAGGAAGATACCCATCATATTTTTGATGTCCTCGAAGCCGGAGCCGTCGATATTTGTCCCAAGCCATTGGCTGGTTTAACCACAGAAAACCAAGAATTTAAACGGGAATTAGTTAATAAAATTAGTGTCATTTCTGGGGTTAGGGTTTTCAAACGAAAACGCAGATATTCGCTGCAACACCAAGCCGTTAATCTGAACAATCTGACCACGGCTCCAACCAAATCATACCCGAAGCCTAAAATAATTACCATTGGCACATCAACGGGCGGACCTCCAGCATTGCAAGAAATTTTTTCGCAACTTCCCGCCAATTTTTCGGTTCCCATACTTTGTGTGCAGCACATTTGTAAGGGATTTTTACAAGGCTTAATTGATTGGTTAGCTCCCACCTGTAAATTGCCGATCAAAATTGCCGAATCTGGAAATAAACCGCAACCAGGAATCATCTATTTTCCTCCAGAACAACGTCAGCTAAAATTAGATAAGCAGGGTAATTTTGTCTGTTCAGATACCGTACCTTTAGACGGACATTGCCCGTCAGCAACGGTCACATTTGAGTCTGTCGCCAAAGTTTATGGCAAGAAAACAACCGCCATATTATTAACCGGAATGGGCAGAGATGGCGCAAAAGGAATGCTGACAGTTACCCAAGCGGGGGGTTTAACCATTGCTCAGGATCAAGCCACATCAATCATCTTCGGAATGCCCAAAGAAGCCATTGAATTAGGGGGAGCTAGAGAAGTCCTACCTTTGAACGCGATCGCGCCAATGTTGCTGGAACTTTTACAAAAACAGTCGATTCTACAGTAAGTAGGTTGGTGGAAATAAACTCAACCTTATGAAGTTATGTTAACAAGCCTCAAACCCTGACAAATGACAAATGACAAATGACAAATGACGAATGACGAATGACGAATGACGTAGCTTGCTTCTCGCGAAAGCGAGTTCCCCACCGTTAACTTTACAGCGCTTTGCGCTGTAATAAAGTGCAGTCGATCAAAGTCCCCCTTTTTAAGGGGGATTTAGGGGGATCGACAATGTACCGCATATCAGAGCAAACTGCTGTAATTGTTCCCACCTACTTAAACCGATTAGGTAATAAATGTGTCAACACCCAACCAGTTAACTCCTAAAATAAAACAAGCCTTTATTCGCTTAATTGCTCAACATACGGGTTTGGTGATTCGAGAACGCGATCAAGCCAACTTAACGGACAAACTATTCGCCCGAATGAAAGCAATTAAACTAACCTTTCCGGAAGATTATTATTTGCTGCTCAATTGTCAAACCAGAGAAGCTAATCAAGAGTGGAAAAAATTGGTTGTCTTGCTGACGAATCTGGAAAGTTACTTTTTTCGGGATAAAGAACAATGTAAATTGCTCAAAACTAAAATATTACCCGAACTAATTCAGCGTCATCAGGTGGATAAAACCCTGCGGCTTTGTAGTGCGGGATGTTCAACCGGAGAGGAACCCTATTCCCTGGCGATTATGCTGAATGAACTGATTCCGGATATTGATAGCTGGAATTTAGTTGTTTTTGGCATCGATATTAATCAAGAGGCGCTAGCCAAAGCCAAACAAGGAATTTATCGGGCTTGGTCATTAAGAAGTATTGATCCCAAGATCAAACACGAGTATTTTAAACGTATTGATAATCACTACCACATTGATGACAACGTTAAATCATTAGTGAAATGGCAACAGATCAACTTAGTCAAAGATCCTTTCCCCCAACCTCACTTAGATTTACAGGCGTTTGATTTAATTATTTGTCGAAATGTCTTTATCTACTTTGAATCCTCCGCCATTGCCCAAGCCTTGGATAAGTTTTACCACGCCCTCCAACCTTTAGGCTATCTGATCACCGGGCATTCTGAACTGTATGGTCAACTTTTAAAGCAGTTTCAAACCAATGTTTTTCCCGAATCCTTGGTGTATCAACGTCAAACCGAGAGTTTAGTTTATACCCCTGTAGGTGATGTCCCTAGTCCCCTGACTTGGGATACTGAAGACGATTACACCTTAACCTTTAATCCGGAAACACTCGAACATGACCTAGAGAAAAACACGATTAAAATGCAGCATGTCGCCTTGAATCTGCTCAAACAGTTACCGCCCAATACCCCCCTACAAAAATTAGGCAATTTGACGCCATCTGAACTGATTAAACAACTCCAATCCTCCTTAAATAGTATCGAGCCAGACTCCCCATGACAGACAATTCCTATTTTAGCTTTGGTTTAAATGATCGGCTGTATGGTATCAGTACAGCTTACGTGGAGGAAGTCTTTCCTCTCCCAGAATTAATATCCATTCCCGAAGCGCCGCATGAAATGATTGGCGTGGTCAATTTGCGGGGAGAAATGATACCCGTTATCGATTTTAATCAGAGTCTTGGCTTACAATCATCCAACTACCGTTTAACCGACAGTATTATCGTTCTAAGACGAGAAAAAACCAAAGTTGGGATTATTGTGAATCAGGTTTGTGAAGTCCTGACAATTTCATCAGATGAAATTACTACTGAACTTGAGCCGAATCAAACCGTTAGCGAAAACGGCGTCATTGGTGGACTCACCCGCCATGCTGGTGATATCGTTATTTTAAGTGATCCAGAGAATTGGTTAAGCGCGATAGATAGTCACACGTTTAAATTAGTGGAGAACTATCTCAGCCAAGAACTTAACCGGAGTCAATCGAGTGGAGAATTCGTTACCGAACAAGCCGTATTTGCTGCAAATGCGACACCCGAAGAACGAGACATTTTCCGAGAACGAGCGAATAATCTCAAGCTTCCCTTCGAGAGTCAAGACTTAACCAGTGTCAAACCGTTAACGATTATTGTCTTAAATGATCAGTTATTCGGGATTGATTTAGGCGTTGTACGGGAGTTTACCGATATCCAACAGGTGACGCCGATTCCCTGTTGTCCCCCTCATATTGTAGGAAACATGAATCTGCGTGGGGAAATTGTCACCTTAGTCGATATTCGCCCGGTGTTGAAATTGCCCTTAACCGCGATAACCCGAAGTTCCAAAGCGCTGATTGTGGAGGTGGAGGAGATTTTGGCGGGTGTGATTGTGGAAGATGTGCGTGAATCGATGTTCCTGCTGAATCCGCTCCAAGTCATCGCCGTGACTCCTGAAACAACTAGCATAAATCCTGACTATTTGCAAGGGGAAGCCGTCTATGCTGAAAAAATGATGAGCATTCTGGATGTACCGAAAATTTTCTTGAATGGTGGCTTAATCGTTGAGCAAGCGGTTTGATTGTTATTGGTCATTCGTCTTATGTCAAGTCGGGGCGGGTTTATTTACATCTGGGTGTAACCGAAAAGATAGTAGTGAAACCCGCCCCTACACAATTTGCTTCAGTTCCCCCATCTCCCGATAACTGATAACTGATAACTGATACCTGATCTAAAAAGACGAACACAACAGGTTGAGCAGAGATTGGGGGATTTCTTCAAAATGCTCTAACAAAAAATCCATGATTGCCAGATGGCGCAAATCAACGGGTTTAGGCGGGTAATATCCTTTACCTCGGTTAAACCAATTCTGTACTGTCCCCAAGGAACGAGAACAGATATGAGATAATTGCTCATACGTGACATCCCATTTGGCATAAAACTGCTTTGGCGTCATCCCTAATTCACAGTAACAATAAAGGTCAATAATGTATTTTTCCCGCTGGTTAATGGGGCGGAGATTGTGTCGCCGTCGGGGATTATAGGGTTCAGTTGGACATTGTACAGATAGGGGCGGTATCCCCCGGCGAGAATGGGTGGGATAACGGTAGGAGTTGCCATTCTCTTGATTGGGTTCAACCGTATCAGGTATTTTTTCCACATCCGCTTCAGAAGCCGTATCCGTGGTTACCCAACCTGCACTGGGAGAATCAGGGGCGAGTTGGATGATGTAATAAACCATCCATTGATGGTGATTGTAGTCATAGAAACGTCCCAGAATGACGCCCCAGTCAGGATTAGCGGTTTTCCACTGAACGCGATCGCCTTCTTTGTAGCGAGGGGTGGGGAATGGCAAATCGTGATTGGTAAATGTCTCCTCCATCTCCTCACCATGACGCAGGGTATTTAAGGTACCAGCGATGAGTTTACCGTTGAGGCTTTCAATCAATTCTTGGATAAATAGCTGGGCGAGGATTTTGACTTCCGCATCGGTTAGGTGCATTTGCGATGCGTCGAAGTCAATGTCGCGGTAATGCTTGAGTCGAGAGAGGAGTTCGGTAATGCCAAATTCCGCTAACGCTTGCTGGGCTGTTGTTTCGGGGGTATGGGAATTGTTGAATTGAGGGAGTAACGGTTTCATGGCGTTCTTCTGTTTGTGTTGCTTTGGTGTTTTTGTTATTATATAATAATGTTATAACAAAACAAGCCAAATGAAAACCCCTTTGTCTTTTTGTTTTCCCTATTCCCTATTCCCTGGCGCGTAGCGCTATCAAAATTGCCAGCATTAGTAGAAATGTTAGAGCCGTATCAGGGGCGGGTGTTTGACCCCTGCTGTGGGTCGGGGGGAATGTTCGTTCAAAGTGAAAAATTTATCGCAGCACACCAAGGACGAATTGATGATATTTCCATCTATGGTCAAGAAAGCAATGAAACCACTTATAAACTCTGTCGGATGAATTTGGCGATTCGGGGGATTGATGGCTCTAATATTAAGTGGAACCCGGAGGGGTCGTTTTTAAATGATGCCCATAAGGATTTAAAAGCAGATTTTGTGATTGCTAATCCGCCGTTTAATGATAGCGATTGGGGCGGGGAATTGCTGCGAAAAGATGGACGTTGGCAGTATGGTGTACCGCCTGTGGGAAATGCTAATTTTGCCTGGGTGCAGCATTTCTTGTATCATCTGGCTCCCACGGGGGCGGCGGGGTTTGTGTTGTCGAATGGCTCGCTGTCGTCGAATACGGGGGGCGAGGGGGAGATTCGCCAAGCTTTGGTGGAGGCGGATTTAGTCGATTGTATTGTGATGTTACCAACTCAGTTGTTTTATAACACGGGAATTCCGGCTTGTTTATGGTTTCTGAGTCGTTATAAGAATGGGAATAAGAATCGGAATCGTCAGGGCGAGGTGTTATTTATTGATGCTTCAGAGTTGGGTTATATGGTCAACCGTCGCAATCGAGCTTTTGCCGATGAGGATATACAGAAGATTGCGGGGACTTATCATGCTTGGAAGCGGAAGCCCTCCCCTAGCCCCTCCCAAAGGGAAGAGAAGCCCTCCCCTAGCCCCTCCCAAGGGGAAGAGAAGCCCTCCCCTAGCCCCTCCCAAGGGGAAGAGAAGCCCTCCCCTAGCCCCTCCCAAGGGGAAGAGAAGCCCTCCCCTAGCCCCTCCCAAGGGGAAGAGAAGCCCTCCCCTAGCCCCTCCCAAGGGGAGGGGGATTATGAAGATATTAAGGGGTTCTGTAAGTCGGCGACGTTGGCGGATATCCAGAAGCACAATTTTGTGTTAACGCCAGGGCGGTATGTGGGCATTCCTGAAGAAGAAGATGATGGTATACCTTTTGAGGAGAAAATGGGGGAGTTAACGGCACAGTTGGCGGCGCAGATGCAGGAGGCGGCACAATTAGATAAGGAGATTAAGGTACAGTTAGCAAAAGTGGGGTTTGATTTGGAGAAGATGAACGAATGGACAAGCAACAGGTTCTAGATAAGTTAAATGCTCACAAAGAGCGCCTCGACAAATTCGCGGTCAAAGCGTTGTTTTTGTTTGGTTCGGTAGCACGAGATGAGGCTAGCCCAGACAGTGATGTGGATTTTTTGGTGGAGTTTGAGCGCCCAGTTGGATTATTTACTTTACTTAGCCTGAAAGCTTATTTAGAGGAGCTTCTAGGCTGTTCAGTCGATGTAGGTACTCCTAGTTCACTACGTCCTCACCTGCGGGAAACAGTGCTAAAGGAGGCAATTCGTGCCGTCTAGGGAGTTTGAACTAAGATAGCTTTATAGCAGATTTTGGATGAGCTAGAGATGAGGGAGGAGATTAAAATTCAGTTGGCAAAGGTGGGGTTTGATTTGGAGGATAATTAAATCAGAATGCCAGCGCGAGACTTTTATCATGATGCGGTTAAAACTGCTTTAATTAAAGCAGGATGGACAATTACCAACGATCCTTTACGCTTAAAATGGGGAGTGAGAGAGCTTTTTGTTGATTTAGGCGTAACTAAACTTATTGCCGCCCAGAAAGCCGAACAAAGGATTGCTGTAGAAATTAAAGGGTTTACGAATCCTTCTGTTGTTGCTGATTTAGAACAAGCATTAGGGCAATATTTAATTTATCGAGCTATATTAGAGGAAATACAACCGAATTATTTGTTATATTTAGCGATTCGCCAAATGACTTATCAAGGTATTTTTAACGAACCTCTAGGCGAGTTAATTAGACAAAAGTATCGAGTTAATTTATTGATTTTTAATAATCATAAACAGGAGATTGTGCAATGGCTACCATAGAGGAATATCGCCAAATCATCCAAGGGGAATTAAAGGAATATACAGAGATTCCTTATGCTTACGGTGATTTACGATGTCGTTTGATTGTGAGTGAAGATAGGAATAATTTTTTGCTAATTACGCAAGGTTGGGAAGGTGAGGTACAGATGCATGGTTGTTTGGTTCATGTTGAGGTGATTGGCGATAAGGTTTGGATTCATCGTGACGGGTTAGAGGATGGTATTGCGAATGATTTAGTGAGGGCAGGTATTCCGAAAGGTTATATTGTGTTGGGGTTTCATCCGCCAGAGGTGCGTTCACATACTGAGTTCGCGGTGAGTTAGTTTATGGCAGGGTTGGTGTTACAAATGGTGGAAGTAGAAGGATTAATTAAGACACAATTGGTAAAGGTGAGGTTTGAGGTATGAGTCATTGGAAAGAAACCACCTTAGGAGATTTGATTAATATTAAGCATGGATGGGCATTTAAGGGAGAATTTTTCAATGAAACCAAACAGCCCAAGAATATCGTTGTCGCAATTGGAAACTTTGACTATTCAGGAGGATTTAGATTTGACTCAACAAGAACTATTGAAAACCTCCGTAAACAAAACGATACACTAGAGGCGATCGCACAAACTCTATTTAAGCATTGGTTCGTCGATTTCGAGTTCCCCAACGCCGACGGCAAGCCCTACAAATCCTCCGGTGGCGCAATGGAACCGTCAGAGTTAGGCGAAATCCCCGCAGGTTGGCGTGTTGGGAAGTTAGGAGATGTTCTATCGCTGATTATTGACTACCGAGGCAAAACACCGAAAAAGCTAGGAAGTGATTGGTCACTGAGTGGAATCCCTGCTTTATCAGCCAAGAATATCAAAGATGGGCAAATTGTGCGAGAGGATTCCATAAATTTTGTAGATGAAGACTTGTATCAGAAGTGGATGAAGGATGAGCTAAAAAAAGGAGATGTTCTCTTAACATCTGAAGCCCCATTAGGCGAAGTCTTCTATTTGGCAAACCATCAAAAATACGTTTTATCGCAAAGGCTCTATTCGTTAAGAACAAAAGAAAAATTTGGCTCCACGTATTTATATTTTTGGTTGAAATCTGCACAGGGTCAGTTTCTTTTAGAAAGAAGAGCTACAGGTTCCACTGTTCAAGGCATCAGACAAGTGGAATTAAGAAAAGTGGAAATTGTTATTCCGCCAGTGGCAATTCTCAGTAAAATCACATTTTTTTGGCTTTCGAGCTTTGATAAAATTCACGTAAACAATCAACAAATACAAACTTTAACAAAAACCCGCGACGTACTTCTCCCAAAACTAATGAGCGGCAAACTCCGCATTAAACCCTAACTCTTTTACCTCTCGGTCAAATGAGCAAATCAACCACCGAAAACCAAATCGAAGCCTACAACCTCCAACTCCTGCAAGCCCTCGGCTACAGCTACAAAAACGGCTACGACATCCAACCCGACGGCACAACTCCCGAACGGCAAAGCTTCAGCGACATATTGCTGACAGACCGCCTTAGCCAAGCCATCAGCCGCATTAACCCCCACATACCCCCCGACATTCGCAACCAAGCCCAACGGGACTTACAAAACATCGCCAGTCCCGACCTAATCAACAACAACGAAACCTGTCACCGCTACCTCACCGAAGGCATCACCGTTGAATATACCAAAAACGGCGAAACCAAAGGCGAACAACTCTGGCTGATTGACTGGGAAACCCCCGAAAACAACGAATTCCTCGCCGTTAACCAATTCACCATCATCGAAGACAACCACCAACGCCGCCCCGATATTATCCTGTTTATTAACGGCTTACCCTTAGTTTGGACTTTGGACAAAAAAATGAGTTTGCGTAATTTTTACGCAAACTCATTTTTAACTTAATTAAGAGGAATTAATTTGACGATGACCGAAAAGTTTTACTCGTCTTTAACTCCCTCATTTTTCCCAGAGATATCCGG
>NZ_JAVJNP010000075.1:0-4753 GCF_040217205.1 Coleofasciculus sp. A1-SPW-01
TGTTGTTATCGATGAACCTGTTAACACCAGTGAAATTATCACCGAACCGATAACAGATTCTGCACTCGCTGAACCTGTCCAGTATGAGTTTCCTCCAGAAAATCAGCCGTTAGTCGGCATTATTGATACAGGTTTCAGTGAAAATAACCCTGATATTGACTATAGCCGAATCAGTTTAGGGCAAGACCGGATTGATGGCGATAATAACCCTCTAATGGAAGCTGGTGAGGGAAATGAACATGGCACCCATATATTAGGAATAATTGGGGCGACTCAAGATAACGATATTGGCGTTGAAGGGATTAATGATGATGCGCCGCTTTGGGTTGGGCGTGCTGTGGGTTCTGGTCAATGGGCAGAATCATTAGTGGAGTTTGTCGATGCGGCTCAAGAATCGGGTCAACCCAATGCTGTGGTTAATCTGAGTATGGATTTAACCCAAATTGATGCAGATGGAAACGTTACCACTCGTTATGAGTTTACACCTCAAGAACGATCCGCGATTGAATATGCCCGTCAGAATAATGTCATGTTAGTGGTGGCGGCTGGCAATGATGGGGATGTGATGTCGGTATTAGGACAGGCTTCTCAGGAGTTTGACAATATCCTCACCGTGGGGGCTGCCGAACAGTTTTACCCCGAAACGTCAGTTTGGAAGGGGGCTGACCGCACGGATTATTCGAGTTATGGTCATGGCTTGGATGTGATGGCGTATGGCGGAACGGCGGATAATCCCCAGTTGTCCTTGACTGGGGAAGGAACCAGCGGTATGGCTGGAACTTCCGTAGCCACGGCGAAGGTGACGGGGGCGGTGTCCCAGGTTTGGGCGGCGAATCCTGAGTTGAGTTACCGCCAAGTGGTTGAGATTATTAAGAATACAGCCACGGATTTGGGCAGTACGGGTCAAGATGCTGAGACAGGTGCTGGCTTGTTGAATATAGCGGCGGCAGTTCATTTAGCGAAAGCCACGAAGCCAGAAGTTAGTGAGAAAAATTTACAGTTTATTCCGTTGACATGGAGTGGGGAAGGTTTAGTGACTCCAATGGAGCGAGCAGCAGACCCTGATGCTTCCAGTTCTGGGTCAAGTCAAGTTTCTAATAGTTTCAGTCCAGTCGGGACGTTTAGTGATTTCTTGAATGTTTTTGGCAATGCACAAAGTTCGGGTTTTACAATTTTTTTAAGGAAAGTTTTTGATAAGTTTTATATTCAAGACAAACACAAGAATCAAGGACTTGTCGGGCATTTCCTTTTTCAAACTCATCGAGCATTGGATAATCGTATTGCTACGCGATATTCAAGCGATGGTAAAAATTGGTCAGCCTGGAAAAAGGAAAATATACCTAATGAAGTAACCTACTATCAGCCTGTAGTTGCAAAACTGAATGGTGTTGCTTACCAATCTCATGTTGGTAAGGACAATCGAATTTATACTCGTTCTTCCACTAATGGCATTAACTGGACAGCCTGGAAAAAGCCTAATATTCCCAATGAAGAAACAAACCATGCAGTTGCTATGGCAGCCTTTAATGGAAGACTTTACCAGTCTCATGTTGGTAAGGACAAAAAAACTTATACTCGTTCTTCCACTAATGGCATTAACTGGACAGCCTGGAAAGTAGCAAATGTTTCTAATGAAGAAACAAACCATGCGGTTGCTATGGTAGCCGTCAATGGAAGACTTTACCAGTCTCATGTTGGTAAGGACAAAAAAATTTATACTCGTTCTTCCACTAATGGTATTAACTGGACAGCCTGGAAAGCAGCAAATGTTTCTAATGAAGAGGCCTATGGCGCTCCTTGGCTAGATGCATTGAACGGAAAGCTATATCAGTATCATATTGGTAAAGATAGTTATCTTTATATGCGTTCTTCCAATGATGGAGAAAACTGGAATGCATGGAAAAAAATGGGTAATGCTCGAACTCATCTTCCTGAGGTGAAACGCAATACTGGTGGTACTAATCCTAATCCAAATTACATTTACACAAATGCTGACTACTTGAATGCATTGTATCAAGACAATATCAACAATAGATTGGGGTCTAACAGCCACAATCACGATCACATTATTCGTGAGGCAGTTGATTCGATAGACGGAGATAGTAACCCGGGAATTTATGCCTTAGTTGGCGGTGAAGTAATTGAAGCCAAGAATGGAAAAGAAGTTAGTTCTAAGTATTGGGGATACAATGGAACGGTTGCTATCTACAATAAAGAGCTTAACCAAACATTCATCTATTGGCATTTAGCCGAAGGTTCAATTAATGAGAATTTACAAGGTAAAACTATTGCAGCAGGTTCTTTAATTGGAAAAGAAGGTAACACAGGTGCAAGTTACGGATCTCACACCCATGTAGAAGTGCATAACAATCGAGCATACGTTAATATGTTTAATCCTTTGAATCCTAAATCTCCTGCTAATAGTGGTCGGCTTCATGTACCAACTGTATTTCAAAATGCCGTAAGAAAGGGACTTGTGAAACTGTATAAATAACGTATATAACCGATCAAAAAACACCGTTTGACACCGGGAATTGAATAAAGGGCGACCCGATCAAATTAAGCGGACACCGTTGTTAATTAATGCAAGCGGGTCGCCCCTACACCCGAATTAAAGGTGATAGTCTCCCAGCGTGCGATCGCCCTCTCTCTCCCATTTTGCGCCAATCCCTGATCAAAAGAGCGATCGCCTAAAACACACCTCCATTTTGAGCTAGGGCGGGTTTTGTTGAAACCTTATCACAAACATCAAAATTAAACGCCTAAACCCGCCCCTACAAATACCTGGACTCCCACGCGATCGCATCCACTCTATTCCCAGCGTGCGATCGCCCTTTCCCTCCCGGTTTGCACTAATTCCTGATCAAAAGAGCGATCGCCTAAAACACACCTCCATTTTGAGCCAGGGCGGGTTTTGTTGAAACGTTATCACACAAGTCAAAATTAAGCGGCTAAACCCGCCCCTACAAATACCTGGACTCCCACGCGATCGCACCTCCTCTATCCCCAGCGTGCGATCGCCTTCTCCCTCCCGGTTAGCGCCAATCCCTGATCAAAAGAGCGATCGTCCTCTCCCTGCCAGTTGACGCCAATCCCTGATCAAAAGAGCGATCGCCCTAAAATGGGATAAATACAGTAAAGCAAAGAACGATGAGTAGCGCCAAGCAAGCTGTCACCTCCCTTTTGTCTCAATTACCCGATGACTGCTCCCTAGAAGATATTCAGTATCACCTGTATGTCATCGAGAAAGTTTATCGTGGATTAGAAGCGGCGGCAACACAAGGTACAATTCCCCAAGAAGAAGCCCAAAAGCGTCTAAGTCAATGGCTTATCAAGTAGTCTGGTCTCCCAAAGCAATTGAGGATGTAGAGGCACTTGCTTCCTACATTGCCAATGATTCTGCTGCATACTCCGCAGCAGTTGTTCGCAAAATACTTGATATAACCAGCAAATTGAACAGTTTTCCCCTATCAGGAAGAATTGTCCCAGAATTAGGTGATCCAACTCTTCGAGAAAAATTAGCATATAGTTATCGAATCATCTATAAAGTTGAGGATGAAACCATTACCATTGCAGCAGTTATTCATGGAAAACGGTTGCTGGAGTCAGATAAGATAAACGAGAGTTAAGGTAGTTTTGGGATGGTGAGAATAGCGATCGCGCTTTCCCTTTCCCCAGATACACTATCTCACTTGGAATAGAAGCGTTCCTCACCAAAGTGCGATGAAAGCCTTCGCCTCCCTTTTTCACCCTAAAATATTTAGGCGATCGCGAATTCCGTCAACTTACGATCTTCAGGATGATAAAACGCCAAAACAATATCCTGATGAGGAACACCTCGATCCAGTAAATCCTGGGTGATGCCTTCCTCTATTTCATCCCGTTCTAACCAGAACTTATCGTCAACAATTCGCAGATGTAAAATTACACTGTGAACCCGTCGCTCCCCATTCCAACCAAAACTAATCAGTGGTAGGGGGCGTTAGTCGGTAATCAATTTCAGACTTAATCAGTCAATTAAAAAACCCGACGTAACGCACCAAATTTCCAAGAATAAAATCAATTAGGTTTCGGTGCGTTACGCGGGGAATAAAATTTACTCGACTTCGGCAAAGATTAACTCCTCGCTAACACACCCTACCGAATCGCTGTTTTTGTGGAGGCGATCGCATCCCCTCTATCCCCAGCGTGCGATCGCGTCTTTTCCCCAGATAGCCCATAAAACAACTTTAGTAATAGCTTTAATTCTCTTCATCCTCAGAAAAAACTTCCTCTAAGTCTCTGTAACCACTCAACACCCGTTCCACTTGGATACCATTTTCAATCGGGCGGTAAAAAATGACATATTTATCCACAGGTAAACTACGTAAACTAGGAGCCAGTTCCTTACGAGAACGCCCCATTTCCGGAAAATCCGCTAATAAACGGCATTTTTCCTCAAAAGTGTCAATAAAACGACTAGCTGCACTTAAACTAAACTGTGCCATATAGTTTTTTATTTGCCTTAAATCTTGGCGAGCCGGCGCACTAAAAATATATTTGCCCATTATGCACCCTGTTCTGACTGCCGAATTTCTTGTCTCAGTTCTCTAATCACTTCTTCTCCATCAAATATATCTCCTTGATCTGAATGTTCAATGCCAATAGCAATTTCCTTTCTGAGTTCCTCTAATCGCAGTAAACGTTCCATCTCGCGTTCCTCTAGCAATCGTAACGCCGCCTGAATAACTTCACTAGGGGATGAATACCTACC